>JAEKFU010000474.1 GCA_016522385.1 Pseudomonadota bacterium | reverse complement strand
ACCTATGATGATGGCGTCAAAATTCTCGATCATGTTCACGCCTCCGATGATCCGATTTTGCTAATTTTACACAGACCCTACCACACCAGGCGCAATAGCGTATGGACGTAGGCGGCCTAAGAGGCTCATGATGGAATGGCAAAAGTGACCAGGCAAAGTGAATTGGAGTCCCGAAGAGGGATGGCTACGGGACTCCAAACTGCAGAGGCCAGCGTATGGGGGTCTGTGAGAGGGACCGCTGACCAAAGGTAACGTTAGCACATTCTGCGCCGGTGTAAACAGAACGATCATCAAAAAAGGTTTACGGGCGCATCGACAAGTTGTCGCAATTTACACCTGTCGATCTTTTTGCGTCAAAAGTATGAATTTTGTGGCGCACTATAGCATGTCTTCAATGTGCCGCTTCAGTGTCCATCGGCTGAGCGCACAATCAGCCAACTATTCTTCTTCAACGACTCCCCGGCCATCCGTGAGACCTGAAAATCACATCCACCCTCGCGAGCGATTGATTTCGTTGCCCAAATGGACCCTTCACCGCGGCCGTTTGGACTTGCCCTGACATCGACAGTGCGCTACCACGGCGCAGATGATAACGTGGCGGCTCGGATGGGGACAGGGACGTCAAACGAGGGTCAATTGAGGTTCAAGGTTGTGGTGCTGGTTTGACGGGACTGGCTCAGGTTCATGTGTGTGAGGGAAGGACATGCTGGCAAATTCGACGACGAACACCCCCGAAGATGGGCCAATCCTGTCAAACTCGTACCACAACCTTAAACCATAAAAGACCCTAAGTGGTGGCCAACATGCCTGAACTGCTGAATGACTACCTGCCGATCGTCATTTTCATGGGGGTTGCCGCCGGTATAGCGATCGCGCTGATGGCCTCTGCGCTGGTCATCGCCGTTCGCAATCCCGACCCGGAAAAGCACTCCGCGTACGAATGCGGCTTCGATGCTTTTGACGATGCCCGCATGAAGTTTGACGTGCGGTTTTATCTGGTCGCGATCCTGTTCATAATTTTTGACCTGGAAGTCGCCTTCCTGTTTCCCTGGGCGGTCTCGCTCAAGGAAGTCGGTGTGTTCGGCTTCTGGTCGATGATGATCTTTCTTGCCGTTCTGACCATCGGCTTCATTTACGAATGGCGCAAAGGAGCCTTGGAATGGGATTGACGGGCTCGAATCCGCCAGTGGCACCGGGCCTCGTTCGGTCGGGACAAGACGAATTCTATCCGGCGATCAACAATGAACTTGCCGATAAGGGGTTTCTCGTCACGTCGACCGATGATCTGATCAACTGGGCGCGTACCGGATCCTTGATGTGGATGACTTTCGGGCTCGCCTGCTGCGCGGTAGAAATGATGCAGGCTTCGATGCCGCGTTACGATGTCGAGCGCTTCGGTTTTGCACCCCGCGCCAGCCCGCGCCAGTCAGACGTGATGATCGTTGCTGGCACGCTGACCAACAAGATGGCGCCCGCCTTGCGCAAGGTCTATGACCAGATGCCCGAACCGCGTTATGTCATCTCGATGGGTTCATGCGCCAATGGCGGCGGCTATTATCACTATTCCTATTCCGTGGTGCGTGGTTGTGACCGCATCGTGCCGGTCGACATCTATGTGCCAGGCTGCCCGCCCACCGCAGAAGCACTCGTCTACGGCATCATGCAGCTGCAAAAGAAGATCCGCCGCACTGGCACCATCGAGCGTTGATTGGCGAAGGGGTGCCATGGACGAGACCTTGAAAGACCTGGGCGACCACATCGCGGCTGAACTGCGGGGGATCACCAGCTGGCATGTCATGCATGGCGAACTGACTCTCAATGTGGACCCGGTCAGATTGGTTGCCGTGATGCGCTACCTGCGTGATGATCCGACCTGCAAGTTCTGCTGCCTCATCGACATCTGCGGCGTCGACTACCCCGAACGCGAAAAGCGGTTTGATGTCGTTTATCATTTGTTGAGCCCGTACAATAACTTGCGCATTAGAGCTAAAGTCCGAGCCAACGACCGCACTCCGGTGCCCAGCATCATCTCAGTATTCCCCGCTGCGAACTGGTTCGAGCGAGAAGCATTTGATCTTTACGGCATACTGTTTGACGGCCACCCCGACCTGCGCCGAATCCTCACTGACTACGGATTTTCCGGCCACCCGTTGCGCAAGGACTTCCCGCTGACCGGCCATGTCGAGGTGCGCTATGACGACGAGCAAAAACGCGTCGTCTACGAACCGGTAAAGCTGGTACAGGAGTTTCGCAATTTTGATTATCTGAGCCCGTGGGAAGGCACAGACTATGTCATTCCTGGCGATGAGAAAGCCGGAGGCAAACCGCAATGAGTGGGTCAGTCCGCAATGGGCACTGCCTGTGCGGTGCTGTGACCTTCACCGTTGAGCCGGCCAGCGATGAGGTCGGCGCGTGCCACTGCAACATGTGTCGCCGTTGGGCCTGCGGCCCGTTCATGGCAATCGATTGTGGAAGCTCTTTCAAGACCGATTGCGAAGAGTACCTTCAGATATTTGACTCATCCGAATGGGCCGAACGCGGGTTCTGCCGCAAATGCGGATCCTCATTGTTCTATCGACTGAAGGACGGTAGCGGCTACCATGTATCGGTCGATGCGATCGACGGCCTGCCTGAGGTCAAGTTGGCCCACGAGGTCTTCATCGATGAAAAGCCTGCCTACTATACCTTCGCCCAGACAACCAGGCAGATGACCGGCGCCGAATTGTTCGCCATGTTTGCTCCAAAGGATGATTGACCGTGGCCGAAGCAGAAGTCCGCAATTTTAATATCAACTTTGGGCCGCAGCATCCTGCCGCACATGGCGTGCTGCGTCTGGTGCTTGAACTCGACGGCGAGGTCGTTGAGCGGGTTGATCCGCATATCGGCCTTCTGCACCGCGGCACCGAAAAGCTCATCGAGGCCAAGACCTATCTCCAGGCCGTCCCCTATTTCGACCGGCTCGATTACGTTGCACCGATGAACCAGGAACACGCGTTTGCCCTTGCGGTGGAAAAGCTCCTGGGCATCACCGTGCCCAGGCGCGGCCAATTGATCCGTGTGCTGTATTCCGAGATCGGCCGCCTGTTGTCGCACTTACTGAATGTCACCACACAGGCGATGGACGTCGGCGCTTTGACTCCGCCGCTGTGGGGATTTGAGGATCGCGAGCAGCTGATGGTCTTCTACGAGCGCGCCTCAGGTAGCCGCATGCATGCCGCCTATGTGCGCCCCGGCGGGGTTCATCAGGACCTGCCGCGGCAGCTGATCGACGATATTGCCGTTTTCTGCCAGCGCCATCCAAAGCGGCTTGACGACATCGAGGGCCTGTTGACCGACAACCGCATCTTCAAGCAGCGCAATGTCGACATCGCCAAGATCTCGCTCGATGACTGTTTCGCCTGGGGTTTTTCCGGCGTCATGGTGCGCGGTTCGGGCGCTGCCTGGGACCTAAGGAAAAGCCAGCCCTATGAGTGTTATGACGAGCTCGACTTCGACATCCCCGTCGGCAAGAACGGCGACTGCTATGACCGGTACCTTATCCGCATGGAAGAGATGCGCCAGTCGGTGAAGATCATGCTGCAATGTATTGAGATGTTGAACAGCGCGGACGGGCAGGGGCCTGTGTCATCGCTCGACGGCAAGGTCGTACCGCCCAAGCGCGCCGAAATGAAGCAGTCGATGGAAGCCTTGATTCATCATTTCAAGCTCTATACCGAGGGTTACAAGGTGCCACAAGGCGAAGTCTATGCGGCCGTTGAGGCACCCAAAGGCGAGTTCGGAGTCTATTTGGTCTCCGATGGCTCCAACAAGCCGTACCGCTGCAAGATCCGCGCCCCCGGCTTTGCTCATCTGCAGGCCATGGACTTTCTGTGCCGCGGCCACATGCTCGCCGACGTCTCCGCCATCCTTGGCTCCCTCGATGTTGTGTTCGGGGAGGTTGACCGGTGAGTGTTCGTCGCCTTGATCCCGTGCAGCCTGACAGCTTCAAGTTCACCCCTGCGAACCTGAAATGGTCCAAACAGACCATCAAGAAATACCCACCCGGCAAACAGGCCTCCGCCGTGATCCCGATACTGTGGCGCGCCCAGGAACAGAACGACGGCTGGACCAGTGAAGCCGCAATCAGGTATGTCGCGGACTTACTCGACATGTCCTATATCCGCGTCTATGAGGTCGCGACCTTCTACACCATGTTCCAGCTCTCGCCTGTCGGCAAGCGAGCGCACATACAGGTCTGCGGCACCACACCGTGCATGCTGCGAGGCGCAGAAGACCTGATCAAGGTCTGCAAACGCAAGATCGCCGAACATCCCCATGAGCTGTCAGCATCGGGTGATCTGTCCTGGGAGGAGGTCGAATGCCTTGGTGCCTGCACTAATGCGCCGATGGTGCAGGTCTACAAGGATGTCTATGAGGATCTGACGCCTCAGGACCTGGAGCACATCATTGACGGCCTTGCCGCCGGCAAGACACCCAAGACCGGCCCGTATAATGGCCGCCAGTTCTCCGCCCCACTCGGCGAACTCACGAGCCTGAACGGCGCGCCGCCCTATAACGGAGGAGCCACTGCCACACCAACCGACAAGGTCGTCTCCAAGAAAGCTGCGCCAACCGCCGGCAAGCCGGCGGAGGTTGGTGACGAAGCGGGCGAGGGCAAACCAGCGGCAGTAAAGAAACCCGCCCAACCTGACGACCTCAAACTGATATCCGGCGTTGGGCCGAAATTGGAAGGCGTGCTCAACGGATTGGGCATCTACAAGTTCGACCAGATTGCCAAATGGAGCAAGGTCGAGTGCGACTGGGTCGACGGCTATCTGAACTTCAAGGGTCGCATCGAGCGGGATGACTGGGTGAACCAGGCCGCAGTTCTCGCCAAGGGCGGCGATGCTGAATACATTCGCGTATTTGGCAAGAAACCGCGGTAAGGTTGGCGCATGACGACACATCAAATCTTGAAAGACAGGATTGCAGGCATGTCGCTATGCGGCAGGCTTAGTGTGCTTTTTACCGGGCTGGCGATCGCCGTGGCGCTCGGCGTATCGCTCTGGACCGGCACCAGCCACAGCCTCAAGCTGGCTGGTGGCATTGTTTTCTTCGTCGCCATTGCCGGTGGGCTGGAGTTGTTCTTCCCCACAACCGGGCCGTCGAATTCATCAGGTAGGGCAAGCTAGATCATGCTGCACGACAGAGACCGCATCTTCACCAATCTCTACGGCCTGCACGATATCGGCCTGAAAGGTGCCGTTCGCCGGGGCGCCTGGGACGGCACCAAGAAGATGCTTGAGTTCGGTCGTGAAGGTATCATCAACGAAGTTAAGGCCTCCGGCCTGCGCGGCCGTGGCGGCGCCGGCTTCCCGACCGGACTAAAATGGTCGTTTATGCCGAAGCAGATCGGCGAGCGGCCGCACTATCTCGTCGTCAATGCCGATGAATCAGAACCCGGTACCTGCAAGGACCGTGAGATTATGCGTCACGATCCGCATCTGCTGATTGAAGGCTGCCTGGTGTCAGGCTTTGCCATGGGCGCGCATACCGCTTTCATTTATGTGCGTGGTGAGTTCATCCGCGAACGCGACGTGCTCGAGCGCGCGGTCGAAGAGGCCTATGAGGCCAAGCTGATCGGCAAGAACAACAAGCATGGCTGGGATTTCGACGTGGTCGTCCATCACGGCGCCGGCGCCTATATCTGCGGTGAAGAGACGGCCATGCTGGAGAGCCTTGAAGGCAAAAAAGGCCAGCCGCGCATGAAGCCGCCATTTCCCGCCGGTGTCGGCCTCTATGGTGCGCCGACCACCATCAACAATGTGGAATCGATTGCCGTCGCGCCGACGATCCTGCGCCGTGGCGCAGCCTGGTTCGCCAACCTCGGCCTTGAAAACAACACCGGCACCAAGCTGTTTTGTATTTCCGGCCATGTCGATCGTCCCTGCAATGTTGAAGAGGAAATGGGCATTCCGTTCCGCGAACTGATCGAACGCCATTGCGGCGGAATTCGCGGCGGCTGGGATAATCTTAAAGCGGTCATCCCCGGCGGCTCATCGGTGCGCTGCGTGCCGGCCAATCAGATCATCGACTGCCCGATGTGTTTCGATAGCCTGACGAAGCTGAAATCCGGTCTCGGCACCGCCGCCGTCATCGTCATGGACAAATCAACCGATATCATCAAGGCGATCGCCCGGCTGGCCTATTTCTACAAGCACGAAAGCTGCGGTCAGTGCACTCCGTGTCGCGAGGGCACTGGATGGATGTGGCGTGTGCTGACCCGCATGGTCGAGGGTCGGGCTGAGAAGCGCGAGATCGACATGCTGCTCGATGTCTCCTACCAGATCGAGGGCCACACCATCTGCGCACTCGGCGATGCTGCCGCTTGGCCGGTTCAGGGCCTTATCACCCATTTCCGTCACGAGATCGAGGCCCGCATCGACGAGTTTTCCGCTAATCCCGATCCAGACGGGGCCATTACCGAGCGCGCCGCCATGGCAGCAGCGGAGTAAGCCGAATGCACCTCGCACAACTAAATGTCGGTAAATTGCGTTACAACCAGGACGACCCGCGCGTGGCGGACTTCATGAGCAACTTGGACCGGATCAACGCGGTTGCCGAACGGACACCGGGCTTTGTCTGGCGGCTTCAGGATGAATCTGGCAACGCCACGTCCATCGTCGCTTTTGACGACCCCAAGCTATTGGTCAATTTGAGCGTATGGGAGAACCCACAAGCGCTGGAGCAGTTCGTCTGGCAGACCGTGCACAAACAGTTTTACGTCCGCCGCGGCGAGTGGTTTGAGGTAATGGACAAGATGCACTTCGTCATGTGGTGGATCGAACCCGGTCACTTGCCGACGACCGTAGAGGCGCGAGAACGCCTGGAGCATCTCTGGGCGCACGGAACAAGTGACTATGCGTTTGGATGGGAGCACCTGCAGAACGTCGAGCTGTGGAAGCAGGCACGCTGCGCCTGACGGGAATGGGATATGCCAAAGGTCATTGTAGACGGGCGAGAGATCGAGGTTGAAAACGGCGCCACGCTGATTCAGGCGTGCGAATTGGCCGGCGCCGAGATTCCGCGCTTTTGCTATCACGAGCGCCTGTCGATCGCCGGCAATTGCCGTATGTGCCTGGTCGAGGTCAAAGGCGCTCCCAAGCCGCAGGCCTCCTGTGCCATGTCAGTCAATGACCTGCGCCCGGGCCCCAACGGAGAGCCACCGGAGATCCTGACGAACTCGGCGATCGTCAAGAAGGCGCGCGAGGGCGTCATGGAATTCCTGCTGATCAATCATCCGCTCGATTGCCCGATTTGCGACCAGGGCGGCGAATGCGATCTGCAGGATCAGGCCATGGCCTACGGCATCGACAAGAACCGCTTTGCCGAAAACAAGCGCGCCGTCGAAGACAAATATATCGGTCCGCTGGTCAAGACAGTGATGACACGTTGCATCCAGTGCACCCGGTGCGTGCGGTTTTCGACAGAAGTTGGCGGTGTACAGGAGCTCGGCTTGATCGGTCGCGGCGAGGATGTCGAGATCACCACCTATCTCGAGCATGCCATGGAGTCCGAGCTGCAGGGCAATGTTATCGACCTATGCCCGGTCGGTGCGCTGACCTCGGCGCCTTATGAATTCAAGGCGCGTCCCTGGGAGCTCACCAAGACCGAGACCATCGATGCCATGGATGCCGTCGGATCGAACATTCGTGTCGATGTCCGCGGCCGTGAGGTCATGCGGATCATGCCGCGGCTCAACGAGGACGTCAATGAAGAGTGGATTTCGGACAAATCCCGTTTCATCTGGGACGGCCTGAGATCTCAGCGTCTCGACAAGCCCTATCTGCGGGTAAAGGGCAAACTGCAGCCGGTCAGTTGGCAGGCAGCCTTTTCGGCGATTGCCGACAAGGTCCGGGCTGCCGGAGCTGACAAGAGCGCAGCACTGATTGGTGAAATGGCCGCCGTCGAAGAGACCTTCGCCCTCAAGGCCCTGATGCAGGCGCACGGCGTCAAGCATATCGACTGCCGCGAGGCAGGCTCGCCGCTTGGTGAGCGCGGCGGTCGTGCAGGGCTGCTGTTCAATGCCACGATTGCCGGTATCGAACAGGCCGACGCCATCCTGATCATCGGTTCCAATCCGCGAATTGAGGCCTCGGTGCTCAATACACGCATCCGCAAGCAGTGGCTCGCCACCGACCTGCCCATCGGAGTAATCGGCGAAGAAGCAAATTTGACCTATGATTACAAGTATTTGGGGGCTGGACCGGATTCACTTTCTAAACTTGCCGAAGGAAAGGATAGATTTGCTTCTGTTTTGAAGAAAGCCAACCGTCCTCTGATCATCATCGGCCAGGGCGCCATCGCCCGTACGGACGGCAAAGCGGTGCTCAGCACAGCGGCCGATATCGCCGTCAAATCCGATGCCGTAAGCGATGAGTGGAACGGTTTCAGTGTGCTGCACACCGGTGCGGGAAGGACCGGTGCCCTGGAAGTCTTCGCATTGCCGTCCGACGACGGCGGTAAGAATACCAGCCAGATCCTCAAAGGTGCTAAATCCGGCGAAATCGAAGTGGTCTACCTGCTCCACGCCGATGAGATCGATATGAAGGCGCTCGGCGATGCCTTTGTCATCTATCAGGGTAGTCACGGTGATGCCGGCGCCCACCGCGCCGACGTGGTGCTGCCGGGGGCTGCATATACCGAGAAATCCGCCACTTGGGTCAATACCGAAGGCCGCCCGCAAGTGGCTCGCCGCGCCGGTTTCCCGCCCGGCGACGCCCGCGAGGACTGGACTATAATTCGCGCCTTGTCAGAGGTGCTCGACACCACGCTCGAATTCAACACGGTTGAGGAATTGCGTGCCAGGGTCTACGAAGCTGTTCCGCATTTGGCCCGCATCGATCAGATCACCCCCGCCGACCCGGCCGATCTGGCCGATCTCGCACAGGCCGGTGGCAAACTTGGCGCAGCCGCTTTCACCTCTCCGGTAAAGGATTTCCACCTGACCAATCCGATCGCCCGCGCTTCGGCCGTCATGGCCGAATGTTCAGCACTACGCGCCGGCCGCAAGCGTCAGGCGGCGGAGTAGGGGACCCATTATGACCGAGATATTCTGGACCCTAGGCATTATCGTCCTGCAGAGCGTGGCCCTGCTGACGGCATTGCTGATCATCGTCGCCTATCTGATTTATGCCGATCGCAAGGTCTGGGCAGCAGTTCAGCTGCGTCGCGGACCCAACGTGGTGGGACCTTGGGGTTTGCTGCAATCCTTTGCTGACCTGCTGAAATTCGTCCTCAAAGAAGTCATTATTCCCGATGGCGCTAACAAGGGCGTCTTCATGATCGCACCACTGGTTACCTCGATCCTGGCGTTGTCGGCCTGGGCCGTTGTGCCGGTCAACCATGGTTGGGCGGTCGCTGATATCAATGTCGGCATCCTATTCATTTTCGCGATTTCCTCGCTCGAGGTCTATGGAGTCATCATGGGCGGCTGGGCCTCAAACTCAAAATATCCTTTCCTCGGTGCGTTACGGTCGGCTGCGCAAATGGTCTCCTACGAGGTCTCAATCGGCTTCGTCATCATCACCGTGCTGTTGTGTGCCGGCTCGCTTAACCTGACTGAGATCGTGATGAGCCAGCAAACCGGAATCGGCACAAGTTTGGGCCTGCCGGGCTCATTTCTCGACTGGTACTGGTTGCCGCTGCTGCCGATGTTCGGGATATTTTTTATCTCGGCATTGGCCGAAACTAACCGACCGCCTTTCGATCTGCCGGAGGCCGAGAGTGAGCTCGTCGCGGGTTTCATGGTTGAATATTCCTCGACACCATACCTCTTGTTCATGCTCGGCGAGTATGTCGCCATCACCTTGATGTGCGCCATGATGACCATCCTGTTCCTGGGTGGTTGGCTGCCACCATTCGACATTGCGCCCTTCAACTGGGTGCCGGGCGTCGTGTGGTTCCTCACCAAGCTATTGGCGGTGTTTTTCATGTTCGCCATGGTCAAGGCGTTCGTGCCACGCTATCGGTATGACCAACTCATGCGGCTTGGTTGGAAGGTGTTCCTGCCGTTCTCACTGTTCTGGGTCGCACTAACGGCCGGCGTCCTCGTCGCCTTTGGATGGGCACCATGATCGGGAAAGCTTATGGAATTCAGTTACCTCTCCTTGATCGGCGCATTCGCAATGCTGGTGATCGGCGTGGTCGAATATGCGATCTTGCAGCGGATCCTCTATGTTTTGCTGCGCGATCGATTCGAGCGCGCCAAGGTGACCGGCACGCAAGGTGTGGATCCCTCGGTCATTTGGAACATACTGCGCTTCGTCAGTTTCGTTCTACTGCCGGCGCTCGGCTTCCTGTTCGGCCATCCGCTCCTCAAGACATTCTTTGCCTAGTGAAAAGGGCGGGCCAACATGAACGTTAAACAGGCATTCAATTCGCTCTTTCTGAAAGAATTCTTCGGCGCCTTCTTCTTGTCGATGCGTTACTTCTTTACACCCAAGGCGACGGTCAATTACCCGTTCGAAAAAGGACCGATTTCGCCCCGGTTTCGCGGTGAGCATGCCCTGCGTCGCTATCCGAACGGCGAAGAACGCTGCATTGCGTGCAAACTATGCGAGGCGATCTGCCCGGCTCAGGCGATCACCATCGAAGCCGGCCCGCGCCGCAATGACGGCACCAGGCGCACTACACGCTATGATATCGACATGGTCAAATGCATCTACTGCGGTTTCTGCCAGGAAGCTTGCCCAGTCGATGCCATCGTCGAGGGTCCGAACTTCGAATTTGCCACCGAAACCCGCGAGGAGCTCCTGTTCAACAAGGAAAAACTGTTAGAAAACGGCGACCGGTGGGAACGCGAGATCGCCAAGAGCATCGCACTGGATGCACCCTACCGGTAGGCCCTAGAGGGGACGATACGACATGGCATTTGCTGCCGCTTTCTTTTACCTGTTTTCCGCCGTTGCAGTGGCCGCGGCGGTAATGGTGATTGTCTCACGCAATCCGGTCCATTCCGTATTGTTCCTCATTCTGACCTTCTTCAACGGCGCCGGGCTGTTCGTGCTGCTGGGCGCTGAATTTCTCGCCATGATCCTTGTCGTCGTCTATGTCGGTGCCGTCGCCGTGTTGTTCTTGTTTGTCGTCATGATGCTTGACATCGACTTCACCGAACTGCGCCAGGGCCTTTTGTCCTATGCACCGATCGGCGGCACCATCGGCCTCATTCTACTGGTTGAACTGGCACTGGTGTTCTCCGGCTGGGCGATCTCGTCGGAGGCGATGGAAACTGTTGCCGCTCCGGTCGAGGCGGCCGTTGGTGCGACCAACACCGAGGCGATCGGCAGGGTGCTTTATACGGACTATATCTACTACTTCCAGATGGCCGGGCTAGTGCTGCTTGTCGCCATGGTCGGAGCGATCGTGCTGACCCTGCGCCATAAGCCGGGCGTCAAGCGTCAGAACATCGCAGCGCAGGTTGCCCGCACACCGGCAACCGCTGTCGAGATCAAGAAAATCAAACCGGGGCAGGGGATCTGACACTATGGAAATCGGTCTTTCCCACTACCTCACCGTTGCCGCCATCCTGTTCACCGTTGGCATTTTTGGCATTTTCCTCAATCGCAAAAATGTCATCGTTATCCTGATGTCGATCGAGCTGATGCTGCTTGCCGTTAACATCAACCTGGTCGCATTCTCCTCGTTCCTCAATGATCTGGTCGGCCAGGTCTTCGCCATGCTGGTGCTGACCGTTGCAGCGGGTGAAGCCGCTATCGGGCTGGCAATACTTGTCACCTATTTCCGCAACCGCAACTCCATTGCGGTTGAAGATATTAATCTGATGAAGGGTTAGCGGCAGTGAACACACTCTATCTGCTCATCGTCTTTCTGCCGCTCATTGGCGCGATTATTGCCGGGTTCGGCGGGTCGCTTGCGCTGAAGACCATTGGCGGAGCCGCCGATCACGATGCTCATGGCCGCGACGATGAGCATCATCATGCCTATGACGGACCACGCTGGCCGGCGTTGTTGACCACGGGCCTGTTGCTGTTTTGCGCATTGCTGTCTTGGATCGCGTTCTTCGACGTCGCCATAGGCGGTCGCCAGTACAAGGTTGAAGTGGCAACCTGGGTGCATTCCGGCGGCCTGGCAGCCGACTGGGTCCTACGCATCGATACGCTGACCGCCGTCATGCTGGTCGTTGTACACACGGTGTCCTCGCTGGTCCATCTCTATTCCATCGGCTACATGAGCCACGATCCGCATCAACCGCGTTTCTTTGCCTTTCTTTCGATGTTCACGTTCGCCATGCTGATGCTGGTGACGTCGGACAATCTGCTGCAGATGTTCTTTGGCTGGGAGGGCGTCGGTCTGGCCTCCTATTTGCTGATCGGCTACTGGTATAAGCGGCCTTCGGCGAACGCTGCTGCCATCAAGGCGTTTATCGTCAACCGGGTCGGCGACTTCGGCTTTGCTCTCGGAATCTTCGGCGTTTACTGGACATTCGGGTCGATCGAATTCGATACGATCTTCAATGCGGCCCCGGCGCAGGTCGGAAAGACCATTGAATTCCTCGGCAACCAATATGACGTTATGACGACGCTATGCCTGTTGCTGTTCATGGGGGCGATGGGCAAATCGGCCCAGTTCCTGTTGCACACCTGGTTGCCCGATGCCATGGAGGGCCCGACACCGGTGTCCGCGCTGATCCATGCCGCTACCATGGTCACCGCCGGTGTTTTCCTCGTTGCCCGCATGTCGCCATTCTTCGAGCTGTCGCCGGATGCCGCCATGGTCGTCATATTGATCGGCGCCGTCACGGCTTTCTTCGCCGCCACGGTCGGTCTGGTTCAAAATGACATCAAGCGGGTAATTGCCTATTCGACCTGCTCACAGCTCGGTTACATGTTTGTTGCGCTCGGCGTCGGAGCTTATGGTGTCGGCATCTTTCACCTGTTCACCCATGCCTTCTTTAAGGCCTTGCTGTTCCTCGGCTCCGGTTCGGTGATCCACGCCATTTCCGATGAACAGGACATGCGCGAGATGGGTGGACTCTACCCGCATCTAAAAAAGACCTGGGCAATGATGCTGATCGGCACCCTGGCTCTCACCGGGTTCCCGCTCACTGCCGGTTACTTCTCCAAGGATGCGGTCATTGAAAGCGCCTTTGCCATCCATACTGGCATGGGCACATTTGCCTTCACTTTGCTCGTCGTTGCCGCCTTTTGTACGTCGTTCTATTCCTGGCGCCTGATGTTCATGACATTCCACGGCCGGCCCCGTGCCAGCAAGGAAGTTATGAGCCATGTCCATGAAAGCCCCAATGTCATGCTTGTCCCGCTGTATCTGCTGGCTGCCGGGGCGCTGCTGGCGGGCCTTGCCTTCAAAGAATATTTTATAGGTCATGAGGAAACCCTGTTCTGGGGCGAGTCTTTGTATCGGGCACCGGGCAACACCATCGTTGAAGATCTGCACCATGTTCCCGCAATGGTGAAACTCTCGCCGTTCATCGCCATGGTGTTGGGCTTTGGTCTCGCCTGGCTGTTCTATATTAAAAAGCCCGAGCTGCCTCGGGAGCTGGCCGAGCAGCATCAACCGGCCTACAAGTTCCTGCTCAACAAGTGGTATTTCGATGAGTTGTACGACTTCTTACTGGTTCGGCCGGCCATGAGACTCGGTCGCTTCCTGTGGCTGAAGGGAGACGGCTGGACGATCGACGGCTTCGGCCCGGACGGGGTGTCTGCCAGGGTTATCGATGTGACTAACCGGATCGTTCGCCTGCAAAGCGGATATGTTTATCACTACGCGTTTGCCATGCTGATCGGCGTGGCCGCATTGATCACCTATTTCATGTTTGGGGGGACGCACTGATGGCCAGTTTTCCGCTGCTCACCGCAGTTACCTTTGTGCCATTGCTCGGTGCCCTGTTCGTGTTGGCGGCACGTGGTGATGATCCAATTGCCGTTCGCAACATCCGTTGGACCACGTTTTGGGTTACGATTTTCAACTTCGTCCTGTCCTTGGTGATCTGGGCGCAGTTCGACCCGTCAAACCCCGGCTTCCAGCTCGAGGAGCGTTATGGCTGGATAGGCTCTAGCAACTATCACATGGGTATCGACGGCATCTCGTTGCCCTTTATTGTGCTGACGGCTTTCCTCATGCCGATCTGCATTATCGCCAGTTGGGGGATCGAAAAGCGCGTCAAGGAGTACATGATCGCCTTTCTGGTGCTCGAGACCTTGATGATCGGCGTCTTCTGCGCGCTCGATCTGTTCCTGTTCCATATCTTCTTTGAAGG
>JAEKFU010000421.1 GCA_016522385.1 Pseudomonadota bacterium | reverse complement strand
ACGAAATATGGCGCAAACGAGTCAAGAACGACTTTCTCGGACTGTTGCTTGCGGGCCAAGAAATCGATTCCATTGCCCCGGTCCTAGAGAGGCGGTACCAACGTTTGTCCAAAAGGATCGAACAATTCAATACTGATGATGTGTATGAATCATTTATTAATGCCTACACCGCATCGGTCGAGCCTCACACTGAATACTTCACACCACGCAATTCGGACAACTTCCAGATCCGCATGAGTTTATCGCTGGAAGGCATTGGCGCTGTACTACAAATGGACAACGAACACACGCTGGTGCGCCGGATCGTGCCTGGCGGGCCCGCGGACAAGAGCGAACTGCTACATGCAGGCGACCGAATCAGCGGAGTAGCTCAAGGTCGCGATGGTGAAATGATCGACGTTGTGGGTTGGCGCCTCGACGATGTTGTAGAGCTTATAAGAGGGCCCAAGGATTCCATAGTTCGACTTCAGATTCTCCCCAAGGAGACAGGACTGGAGGGTGCTAGTGAAGCTATTACTTTGGTCCGCAACAAGATCAAATTAGAAGAGCAAGCCGCGAAAAAGTCCGTGCTAGAAGTCGCGGACGAAGGCGTCACCCACCGCATAGGTGTCATCGTCATACCGACGTTTTACCTGGACTTCGCCGCCGTTTCACGGGGAGACGATGATTACCGCAGCACCACACGGGATGTGCGCAGAATCATCGGAGAGCTTTCGGAACAAGGCATCGACGGGCTAGTGGTTGATCTGCGCGACAACGGTGGCGGTTCCCTTTCGGAATCCACGGAACTCACTGGCTTATTCATCGAGTCGGGCCCTATCGTCCAAGTTAAAGACTCAACCGGTGACATCGTCATAAAGCAGGATCCCGACCCCGGCATCGCCTACGCAGGTCCACTGGCCGTTCTCGTGAATCGTCATAGTGCCTCTGCGTCGGAAATTTTTGCAGGCGCCATTCAAGACTATCGGCGCGGCATCGTTGTCGGTGAGCCCACTTTTGGCAAAGGGACTGTGCAAAACCTCGTGGACTTAGACCGGTATACTCGAAAATCTGAAAACCGCCTCGGACAACTGAAAGTAACAATCGCTCAGTTCTTCCGAATCAACGGCAGCAGCACCCAACACCGGGGGGTTGTGCCAGATGTGATCTTTCCGACCGCAATGGACGCAGAAGATCAGGGCGAGCGGGCATTGGAGAATGCTCTACCCTGGGCCACAGTCCGCCCCACCAAGTATGCGCCCCGTGAGTCCATGGATGACGGGCTTGAGCTCGTCCGCCAGCGTCACGAAGCGCGTGTTGGAGCAGACCCGGCTTTCCGACTTCTGCTAGAGGAAGCCAAAAGCGAACAGGAAGCGCTGCAGCAAGAGCGAGTAACGCTGCTCGAAGCGCGCCGACGCCTGGACCGAGAGACCATAGTGAGAGAACGCCGCGAGCGCACCAATCGGTACCGCACTGCTGTCGGATTGGAACCCATCAGCGATACCGCAGAACCCTCCGAAGAAGACGGTCCGTCAACGGACGTGTTGTTGGAAGAAACGGCACATATCCTATCTGACGTCGTTGTAGCCCTAGAGCGTCATTCGAATAGGCTACGTGCCGCTAAGGAAGGCGAAACCGACGTAGCGGTCCAATAGGCCGCTCCCGGCCCTCCGTGGCCTTCGCGGCATTTGAACCTCCGTGTTCGGCAGCTCTCGCCCAGTCTCTGACAACATCCTGTTTCACGAGACACTCGCACATCCTTGTGCTTCGTCTTGGTCATGGCTCTGAATATTGGGTGCGCCGTGACGCAATCTCCGGCCTAATCCTGGCCCAAATCAGACGCAACGAACTCGATAGCTCTTGCGGTCGGCATGCTACCCAATCATCGATGGTTGCCGCATCGAACCAATCTCCTTGATCTATCTCTTCGGTGTCTAATACAAACGGTCCCTCAGCCTCGCAACGATACACCCACACGAACTCCTGCCCCGTGTCCGCACAGGCGTCGATCTTAAATAGTCGTGCCGGCGCATCAAGCTTAAGTCCGAGCTCCTCCCGAGCTTCACGTATCGCGCTCTGATCGTAGTCCTCGCCGGTATCCAAGTGCCCCGACACCGAAGAATCCCACACTCCAGGATTACAATCTTTCAGCTCGCTCCGCTTTTGCAGAAATAGTTGTCCCGCTTTGTTAAACACTAGAATGTGTACCGCTCGATGCCGCAAACCCAAACGATGTACGTCAGCTCGCGCCCGTTGTCCAATGACTTCGTCGCGCTCGTTGACAACATCAAATATTTCCGATGTGGTCATAGGTAAACTGAGTTCCCAGATTTCACATCGCCACACTCAACGTTGCGACGTCATGTTGCAGCTACAGGAAGGATAGTTGGTATCCTCTTGTTATCTATTTCAACTACAGCGCAGTGCGCGTCTGTTGTCTGTCCCGGTGGCGCTCCAGGGCGAGCTCGATTAGCTTATCGATCAGCTCCGAATAGCCGATGCCTGTGGCGTCCCATAGCTTCGGATACATGCTGATGGGCGTGAAGCCGGGAATAGTGTTGATCTCGTTGAGATAGATTTTCTCGTCGTCTTTTCCAACAAAAAAGTCCACTCTGGCCATGCCCGCGGCACCCACCGCCGTAAATGCATCGAGCGCGATTTGGCGGACCCTGTCGCTGGTCGCCTCCGACACCCGGGCCGGGATAATTAGCTGCGAATTATCATCAATGTATTTGTCGTTATAGTCGTAGAACTCATTACCTGGAACAATCTCCCCCAGGATAGACGCCTTAGGGAAATCGTTGCCCAGCACCGCGCATTCCACTTCCCTGCTGGCGGGAGCAGCGGCTTCTACGACTACCTTGGTATCAAAGCTTGCCGCCTCATTCATGCCAGCAGCCAACTCGTCGGCGCTGTGAATTTTGCACACACCTACGCTCGAGCCCAGGCTCGCAGGTTTTACAAACACCGGGTAGGTAAACTTTGCCTCAATCTCTGCACGCACCGCTGGCGCCTCCGCCCGCCAGCGCCGCCGGCTCACCACTAGATAATCGAGCTGAGGCAGCCCCTCCCCGCGAAACACTCGTTTCATCACCTCCTTGTCCATGCCTACTGCCGAGCCCACCACACCGGAGCCCACATAGGCGCTACCCGCCAATTCCAATAAACCCTGGATGGTTCCATCCTCTCCGAATGGGCCATGAAGTATGGGGAAGAAAACATCAATACTGCCTTCCAATATCTCCCCGAAACTGTCGGAGTCCAGCGCCATCAAAGTCCGATCTGCCGAGTAATTCAGCATCACCGGTGCTAAGTCGGTCCCGGTCACCTCGGTGGACTGAAGGGCTTTGGCGGAATCCTTGGCGAGCAACCACCTGCCCTCCTTGGAGATCCCGATCATGGTGACGTCATACTTATTCTTGTCGACCGCGCGCAGCACGGACTTCGCAGACATCAACGAGACCTCGTGCTCACAGGAGCGTCCGCCAAACAGTATTCCCAAACGTATCTTGCTCATCGGCTTATTTCGGGTAGGGGCGGATTGATTGTACTATCGTGTGCGGTCACGGTAACTAACCGCAAGGGTATTTGTGCACGATGAATAATTCCGATGTCGAGCTGATCGAAAAGAAAACGTGCTACCAAGGCTTTTTTCGGATTGACCGGTACCGACTGCGACACCGTCTACACAACGGTGGACAGAGCCCCGAATTGGTACGTGAGGTATTTGATCGGGGTCAAGTGGTCGCCGTGTTGCTGCTGGATCCTGACC
>JAEKFU010000322.1 GCA_016522385.1 Pseudomonadota bacterium | reverse complement strand
CGGAAAATGGAGTCTTTGGAATCTGTTGCGCCTGGAACTTAAAGCGGTTTTCGAGCTCACCCCCCATATGCTCCAGAATGGTGAATTCGCTGCCACCGAAGCCGCGTTTTGCAAAACGTCGAGCAATTTCTGAAATGCATGTGGCGTTGCTTGTGAGCACCAGCACGCGGGCGCCCGGCTGGATGTAGGGTTCAATCAGACTTGTCGGTCGGCCATGCAAGGATACCGTTTCAGTGTCCTGCAGGGCCCAACCCATACGGGCGGCAGCCAACTGAAAGGCGGAAATGTGCGGGATTACGGCAAATTCATCACTCGCAAAGTGCTTCAGCAAGGTCGAGCCGGCGCCGAACCACAACGGGTCTCCAGTGGCGAGGATGATGACGGACTTGCCGGCCCATGATCTCAGCTGATTAACCATCGGATCGAACGGCGATGGCCAAAGGTGTTGTTCGGCGGTGGTTCTGTCCAGCAATCCGAGCAGACGGGCGGAGCCAATGATGATGTCAGCGTCCTGGATGCGTTTTATGGTCGAGCATGGCAGGCCGGCGAGGCCATCGTCACCCATGCCGATCAGCGTGAATAAGGGCGTCGTCATTGGCGTTGCCGGGCAAACAGGGCGTTAAAGGCGGCAGCGGCCATGGCGGAGCCACCGCGGCGGCCCAGGATGGTGGCGTAGGGCACGCCGCGCGAATTGACGTGCAGTTCGTGCTTGGCCTCTGTCGCGCCGACGAAACCAACCGGCATGGCAATGATTGCGGCGGGCCTTTCGGCGCCTGCATCGATCATTTCCAATAGCGCGAACAGGGCGGTCGGCGCATTACCGATGATCACGACGGCACCGGTCAGATGGTCGCGCCATAAGGAAACTGCGGCGGCAGACCGGGTGATGGATTGCTGGAAGCCAACATCAGCGGCGCGCGGGTCGTTCAGTGTGCAGATGACCTGACAGGTTTCCGGCAGGTTGCGGCGGATGACGGCGGCTTTGACCATTTCGCAATCGGCCAGAATTGGCTTTCCACTGGAAACCGCATTGCGGACAGCGACCGGCAGCTCTTCGGAAATTTGCAGGTCATCGAGCACATCGATCATGCCGCAAGCGTGGATCAGGCGCACGGCGACCGGTTGCACGGCATCGGGCAGGCGGTCTAAAGGCGCCTCTTCGCGGATGATGGCGAAGGAGCGGGCGTAGATGGTGTCGGGATCACGCAAGTAGTCCATCAGTGCTCGCTTCAAACCCTTTTCATGCTGTTCGGCCCCAACGGATGACCAGCATGCGGATAGGGGTGGTGGTGATGGTCATGATTATGATCGTGGCCGTGATCGTGGCTATGCGGGTGGGGCTTCTCCTGGCAGGCGCCATTGCACTCGCCATCGCACAGGGTGCAGCTATCGCCGACGCCCTCGACATGGTGGTGATGGCTTTCCTGGGGCAGGCCGACTTCGTTCTCGAAGCCGAGCACCTGGGCCCGGTACTTGCACAGGGCGCAGTTCATCGCGTTGTCACCATCGAGGATCTGCCAAACCCGTTCCCTGAAGGTTTCCATCACCTGGGGATGATCGTTGAGATACGGTGCCTTGATGAACTCGATCTCGGGATGATCGGCGGCGACCAGCTGCATGTGCTGATAGATGCGGTTGACCAGGACGCCGGTGAACAGGAAATACGGAAAAACGACAATGCGCCTGAAGCCAAGCTTGGCGGCATGCCGCAGGCCTGGTTCGACCAGTGGGAATGTCACGCCGGAATAGAATGTCTCGGCCCAGCCGAAACCAAAGCCTTCCCACAGCATGCGCGTGACCTTGGAGACGTTCGAGTTGGCATCCGGGTCAGACGCGCCGCGACCGACAACGACCAGCATTGTCTCATGCAGGGGCACTTCGGATTCGGCGCCGTCGATCGCCTGCTGAATGCGGGCACCTGCGGCCTGCATCATCTTGGCATCGATGCCAAGTTCCTTGCCGTACTCGATGGTAAAGCCATCATGCTTGGCGGCGTAGGCGTTGAGCACCGCAGGGATGTCGTTCTTGGCGTGGCCGGCGGCAAACAGCATGCCGGGGACGGCAAGCACCCGGGTAACGCCCTGCTCGCGCAGCTTGTCGAGCCCGACATGGATCACTGGGTTGGCGAATTCGAGATAGCCGTATTCGACCGGATATTCCGGCATGGCAGCGCGCAACCCTTCGGCGACCTTGGCGAACTCCTCCACCGCGAGCCGATTGCGACTGCCGTGCCCGCAGACCATGATACCGAGTTTTTCCATTTTGCCTTCCTTTTCGGGCTGTTCTTTCGCCTGGTTTGCCTACCCCACCTGTCGTCCTCGGGCTTGTTCGGAGGATCCATATTTCCGCTCGGGCCACCGGGAGATTGATCTTTGGGGAAAACCCGAGGGCGTCAGCGGGGAAGCTGGTATCACGCACTCCTTGTGCTTGTT
Organism: Pseudomonadota bacterium; assembly: GCA_016522385.1. Lineage (GTDB taxonomy): Bacteria > Pseudomonadota > Alphaproteobacteria > Rhizobiales > Aestuariivirgaceae > JABDJG01. The sequence continues at coordinate 3,418 of JAEKFU010000322.1, read as the reverse complement.
GCGGCGACATACCGAGCGAGCCATATACCGGCTGCCACAGCGGCAATGACGGCCGGAGTGCCATAGCCAAGCCAGTGATCGTGACCGTGGCCCGCATTGGCCAAGTGGCCCGGGTCCGCGAACGCGGCGCTCGCGGCGGCTGAGGTGAAGATTGTGCTGAGAAGAATGCGTGTCATGGTTGCTGCCTTTCTTTGCCTTATGGGACACGGCAGCATTTACACCCGGCTCCACCGGGCGGTCGTTGAGCAGCTTCCGGCGTTGGTTCCCGGCGTGGGTCAACCGCACCGGACTCGCTTTCAGTTCCCTTCAATATGGAACGCTGCTTGTCCGGTTACAGATCTAGGCCCAGCGGCCGGATGGGTCAAGCATGGAAGCGACAACATGCAGGATTTCACGACCTGTTGGTTAGAGCGTGGCGTAAAGGGTCCAGGTGTCGTTGGAATTTTTTCCAGCGGCCGACGGAGCGGCTGTATAACGGTTGGCGGACCTGCTGCATGCTGGTGGTCTTGACGGCGCGTTTTGTCGAGTGAAAGTCGAGGCACGCGGGGTTCCAGTCGAGGCCGCAGAATTCGAGCAGATCCCGCGTCGCCTTCTCCTGGTTCTCAACTAGGCTCTCGTACGACAGATTGAAGATCGTCACCGGCAACACCTTTGTCCAATGGGTCATCAGTCTGCGATATTGACGGTAGAAGGATCCGATGTGCTGCAGATCGTTGGAATAGGCAACGCCGGTGAAATTCTCGGTAAAGATCGAGAGACAAGTATCAAGTGGATCACGCTGGCAGTGCACGACGCGCGCGTTGCAAAACAAGATGGCAATGAAGCCGAGGTGTAAGAAGTTGGTCGGCCACTTATCAGCGATCCGCAGGGCGTCACTGCCGGCCAGTTGGTCAATCCGTTTGAGGTATCTCGCGGCGAGCCGGGCAACATCGCTCCGCGTCAATTTAGCGATGTTTTCTGGGTAAGTGCTGGAGCCGATTTGCGTTGTCAAATTCTTCAGTTCATCCAATTCGCCAACGCCGGCTGCCTGCGGATGGCTGGCGATGATCTGTTCGCACAATGTCGTTCCCGAGCGCGGCATGCCGATGATGAAGATGGGGCGCTCGGTTGCGTTACCATGGACTTGTTTGGCCGCGATGAGGTCAGCATTGAAGGATTCCATCAGCCTGTCGCACAGTTGCTGGTGTTGCTGTGGGTCGTGGCTTGAACGTCGAAGTCGGTTACCGTGCACAAACCAGGCAAATGCATCATCATGCTTGTCTGCGCGCTCGTAGTATCGACCGAGTGCGAAAGAAGCCATTCGCCGGTCCGGGCCCGACTTTGTTTTGTCCTCGGCGAGGTCGCGCAGGACTGCGATGTCATGTGCGTTCAGACTCTGCGGATCGAGGCGAGCAATTAGATGGTATGCGCGCCCGGTTGCCGGTCCGCTGGACAAGGCTTGCCGGCAGAGCGCGACAGCAGGTGCCATATCGCCCAACTGGGCATTGATGGCGGCAAGCTCAATCATTGCCTCACGGTTTGGCGGGCTGGCTGCCGCCGAGGCTTCATAATGGGTCCGCGCCTTTTCGAACTGATCCAGCTTTGCGAACCATTTGCCGAGCGCGAACTGGATATCGGCATCATTGCGCGGGGCCCTATTTGCGCAGTTGCGCAATGTGCGTTCGGCAGCTCCCAAGTTGCCGACGGCATACTGCGCATGGGCAAGGTTAAGGCGGGCTTTCCAATGATTGGGATTCAGCTTGATAGCTTGCTTATAGGATGGGATGGCGAGGGTCTGATTTCCGGATGTTGCCAACACGTTCGCCTTGTTGAAGTGCAACGATGCATTCCCGGGCCCGATCGCCAGCGCCTCATCGAACAGGGCAATGGCCTCTCTCCAGCGCTTTTGCTGCTGCAGGACGGTTGCCTGGCTGTTCAGGTCGCGGATGCGTTCGTCGGCAGTCACAGACCTTAGAACTCAACGCCGATCTGGGCCTTAATGCCGGCGCGGAAGGGGTGCTTGACCTGTTCCATTTCGGTGACAAGGTCGGCGATCTCGATCAATTCTTCCTTGGCGTTGCGGCCGGTGAGAACGACGTGGGTCATCTCGGGCTTTTCGGTCTTGAGAAAATCGGCCACCTCGTTGACGTCGATATAGTCGTAACGAAGCGCAATGTTGATCTCATCCAACAACACCATGGCATTTCGCTCATCGCGGATCAGTTCCTTGGCCTTTTCCCAGGCGGCAGCGGCCATTTCCATATCGCGGGTCTTGTCCTGGGTCTCCCACGTGAAGCCTTCGCCCATGGTGTGGAATTTGCAGATGTCGGTGTGATTGGCAGTGATCAGGTCGCGCTCACCGGTCGACATGCCGCCTTTGATGAACTGGACCACAGCGCAGGGCATCTTATGGGCAATACAGCGGAAGATCATGCCGAAGGCGGCGGTCGATTTGCCCTTGCCCTTGCCGGTGTGGACGATGATCAGACCTTTCTTGGTCGTCTTGGTGGCCATTATCTTGTCGCGGGCGGCCTTTTTCTTCTTCATCTTGTCGGTATGGTAGGCGGCGCGTTCTTCCTCGGTCATGCTGTCGGTTCTTTTGCTCATGACACGGCCTTTCCAGTGAGTTGATGCAGACGATAGTAGGCCGAATTGGACTTTGGTGTCCAAAGGCCGCGGGTGAAAGCCTCTTCGAAGCGCTGGGCAAGCTCGGTGAGCGCGGCCGGGTTGTTGTCCCGGATGAAGTCATGGACGTTCTGATCGGCTAGGAATGCATCGTAAGCCAGGTCGAAGTGGTGCGATTTCGCAGCGCCGGTGGTGGCGGCAAAGGCGAACATATAGTCTACTGTGGCGGCAATCTCGAAGGCGCCCTTGTAGCCGTGGCGCATGACGCCGGCGATCCATTTGGGGTTGGCGACGCGCGAGCGCATGATGCGACCGATTTCTTCCTCCAGCGTGCGGGTCAGCGGCCGTTCGGGGCGCGAGTGGTCGTTGTGATAGACGACCGGCTGCCGGCCGGAGACTGTCTCGACAGCAGCGCTCATGCCGCCTTCGAACTGGTAATAGTCGTCCGAATCGAGCAGGTCGTGTTCGCGGTTGTCCTGATTGTGGACAACGGCTTCGATGCGTTTGAGGCGTCGGGTGAACGCCTCTTCAGAACGCGTGCCGTTGGACGCTTTGCCATAGGCGTATGCACCCCAGGTAATGTAGGCAGCGGCAAGATCGCCGCGTTCGGTCCAAAGTTTTTCGTCGATCAGCGCCTGCAGGCCGGCGCCGTAAGCGCCCGGTTTGGATCCGAAGATGCGATAGGCTGACAGGCGTGCTGCATCTTCAGCAGGCATGCCGGCAGCGGTCAACTCGGCGGTTTCGGCCCGCACACGGACAGCGATCGGGTTGTCGGCGTCGGGCTCATCGAGCCCGGCAATGGCACGGACGGCCT
>JAEKFU010000321.1 GCA_016522385.1 Pseudomonadota bacterium | reverse complement strand
TCGCAAGGTTTCACAGACGGTATTCCAATCGGCAAATTTGGGCGGCAAGCCAGGTCATCATGGCGCTTGGGCTTCTCCTGCCGGTCGTTCATCCGCACATTCTGACGATCATCACGGCCGGCATTTGTGTTGGCGGAACCTTCATGATCATCACGATGACCGGCATCAAAGAGGCACATCGCATAGCACCGCCCGAAGACGTCATGCGTCATATCGCTGTCATGACGGCGTCCTTCGCCACCGGGCAAATGATCGGGCCAGTGTTTGCCAGCTCCATCTATGACCTGACTCAAAGCTTCGCGGTTTGCCTCACCATCACGAGCGCCACACTCATCATTACCGCGATGGCTCTGGTGGTAGCTGTCTCCAAGAAGGAAGTCCTTCAACCATGAACCTATATCTGAATGAGGCCTCACCCTATGCCCGCCTGATCCGCGTTCTTCTTATTGAAACAGGGTTGGATAGTGAAACGGACATGATCTTTGTCGACCCATGGGAATTGCCGGATGAATTGCTCCGTGCCAACCCCGCTTCGAAGGTGCCGGTGCTGTCCTTGAGGGACGGCACTCAGCTGGTCGAAAGTACGTGCATCAGCGACTACCTTATTCAGCACTCCGGTCAATCCGCTCTGTCGCCCCTGTCACATCGTGATGCGGAAGCAAGGCTGCAAATTCTTGGCCTCGGACGTGCAGCCATTGACTGCTCTTTTGGAAGCGTCATTCAGCAACGATTTGCGCCAAATTCGCCCTTGATAGAGCGCTGGCTCGCCACGTTGCCGCGCATTGCGGGAGCCCTGGAAGAACTCTATGCCGGGAAAAAATCAACCAACCTCGATCTGGCGGACCTGACCGTCGCCGTCGCGTTTGAGTACATCGGTTTTCGGCTTCCCAAGACTGAGTGGCAGAGTCATGCGTCTCATCTCGCCGAACGGGTCAGTACTCTCGGACAGCGGATGTCCCTAGAAGCGACCCGTCCTCGTTAACATCTTCAGCAAGACTGGTCTTGATAATCTGGCGATCCGCTACAGTCTCAAGAAGTCGACTTGATCAGCACCAGGACATAAGCGCCAGGACGTTTGTCGTAGCGCATGATGCGAAGCTCCGGCGAGCTTGAATCAACACTCACCGGTTAGCATGAACACCTGCCCGGAGGTTTGTTGTCGAGGGTCAAACGGGCTCAAAGCCCAGACCAGCAAGACGTCAGGTATTGATCCCTTCGGAACGTTCTGGAGCAGATCGATTGCCTGCTCACGACAGCGCGCCAGGCTTCCCACTGGTTACATGAAGCCGCCGTTCGTTGTAGCATTGAGCTTGGAAGGCCATGTGTGGAGCCGTTGAGAAAATGCTTCGTAGACTTACTCTCTGTGTGCAAATCTGTGCGGCCGTGCTCGGCGCAGTCTTGCTGGTCCCAAGCTGTTCTTTGACAGCCGCTGAAGTCGTCGAGTTCGACAGCGCCGCGTTCACATACGCTCCTTCCCCTTTCAAGGTCAGGCAAGCCAAGAAAGAGGGAATAACGCTTGAACCGATGATAGAACCGAGCGTCCGGTTAGTGGGATTCCTCGCCAAGCCCAAAGGTGCCGGCCCCTTTCCAGCGGTTGTACTTATGCACGGCTGCGCCGGTATCACGAAGTGGAACAAGGTATGGACTGACAGGCTAGTTGCTTGGGGCTTTGTCGTACTGGATATGGATTCATTCACGCCTCGCGGCTTGAGGTACATCTGTGACGGTCGCGAAATTAGTACAGCGACCCCCTGGACCCGTGCCTTGGATGCCTATGGTGCGAAAGACTACTTGTCGACTCTTCGGTTTATTGACGCCACACGCATAGCCGTAATGGGTATGTCTCATGGCGGCGCGGCGGTTTTGCACACAATTGAGCGCTCAACATCCGCAGGTCTGCAAACGAATCCGTTTCAGGCCGCGATTGCGCTATATCCGCTTTGCAGGAAGCTACAACATGTCCACATACCGACTTTGATCTTGATTGGAGACAAGGACACCTGGACACTAGCGAGTTGGTGCAAACGGCATTTGGACGAATTGCAGCCGCCCCATGAAGTCACTTTGAAGGTGTTTCCAGGCGCCCACCACATATTCGATCTCAAAGGAGTTGACGAAGAGCAACTGGGCCATACAAATCGCTACCACCCACAGGCTGGTCCAGAAGCCATTGAAATAATAAGAAAGTTCCTGAAGGAACGGCTGTCGCGAATGCAATCGAAACTGCTAGAGCACGATCGGTTCAGATGGAATCATCTGAAACGTGAATCGTCCTCTATCATATTGAAGTCGATCAGGTTTTTCTGGTTTTGATGTTTCCATCAAAACCAGACCTGATCTAGCGCACGATCGTTTCAGATTGAATCAATCGTTCAGAGTGGAAATGCGCAATTTGGGCGCTCCTCACCGCCAAACAGAATTGCACGCTCTAGATGTCACACCTATTTGGCGGCCTTCCTTAACGTTTCTTGCATGTGCGCGGCGGCCTTTTCGAAGGCTTCCCGTGAGGTGTCGAGCGCTTCGGTCATGGCGGACCAGGTAGCCGTGCCGGCCTTGTTCAATCGTTCCCGGCTGGCCTCAGCCTCGGCGGTGGCACGCGTGATTTCCGCCTTGAGCGTCTCCTGGAACTGTGCCTGCATGTGCTCAGCCTGCTTTGCATACTCGCCTAACATCGACTGCCAGCTTGCCATCTGCGCCTTCATGCGGGACTCGAAGACTTCGCTTTCACTCTGGGCTGACCTTACCCAGTCACCGAATGCGGTTTCGGATTTTTCCCACATGTCTCGAAGCATCTGCTGCGAGGCCTCCCAGGCCTCGTCGCCCTGTTCACGCG
>JAEKFU010000317.1 GCA_016522385.1 Pseudomonadota bacterium | reverse complement strand
AACTTGAGAGCGTCGTTGAGCGTCGTGAGACCCTTAGCGCCAGCCGCGCCGATACCATAGAGAAACGGCCGACCCAGCATCACGAAGTCCGCTCCAGCCGCGAGCGCTTTCAAGATGCTCTCGCCATTGCGGACGCCGGTGTCATAGATCAGTGGAAAGTCGGCCCCGAGCGCATTGCGGATGGCCGCCAATGCATAAACTGGTGGCGGCGAACTATCCAGCTGACGGCCGCCGTGGCCTGAAACATAGATCGCATCTGCCCCGGCATCGCGTATCTTCAGGGCATCTTGAACCGACAGAACGCCCTTGACCACGAGTTTGCCCGGCCATTGTTTGCGCAGGCGCTCAAGGTAGTCAAACGTCAGCCGGCCGCGCCCCGAATAGCGCTTGAACTGTGCGGGGCCGGAAGTGGAAAAATGCGCTGGGGAGGGCATGCCAGCAAGAAGCCGGCTCAAAGACCAATGGGGATGGAGCGCACAATCGATAATCTGCCGGGCACCAAACTCGAAAGGATGCTTGAAACCGGCTTGCAGCTCGCGCGGGCGGCGGGCAAGCTGCGGCACATCCACAGTGAGGATCAATACCTGGCAACCGCAGCTGCCCGCGCGCTCCACCAGCTGGTCAACGTTTTCCGTGTCCCCATCGGAATAGAGCTGGAACCAGGTGTTTGCCCCGGCGACAGCAAAAATATCCTCGACAGAGGTCGAAGCGGCAGTGGACACACACAGCGGCATTCCTTCATTCGCTGCCAGCCGTGCCAGCATCAGATCGGCGCCGGCCCAAGCGAGCTCGCACATGCCCATCGGTGCCACGCCAAACGGCAGGTCGTAGGTCTGTCCCAGAAGATCAACACGCAGATTGCGGTCTTCAACATCAATCAGTCCGCGCGGTTCAAGCCGTAAGTCTTGCAGAGCAGCTTGCGCCAGCTCTTCGCCACGTCCGTCCCCGGCCGTGCCGTCGACAAAGGCGAAGATGAGCCGCGGCCACCGCCGGCGGGCAATACGTCTGGCATCCTTAACCGTTACGATCGTGTCTGCGCCCACTAGCCCGCCCATGAACTGTGTGACTCGTGTTCCTACATTGTTGGTCGCAGCGCGATCAGAATGTCAACAGGAGCCAACGTCTAGTCGCAAACCTGGCGGACCTGCAATCGAAAGGTCAATACCCTGAGCTGAGGACATGACCACTCGGGCTGTAGCGTTGACCCATCATACACGTCCGCTACATTTCAACTGGGGAAGTTCGTCACGTTCATTCGTGCTTCTTGGAAACGAGCGAACCAAGGCCGCCTTACCACCTTGCTGTGAGTTGGCGTGCGGCGCTACAGGATGAAGTGAGAGCGGCTTTTGTAGTCCATATCGGTGACCAGTGTCTGTCATCGGCGATAATTCGGACCACCTCAGAGGGCAGAACATAGGTTCGAGATGAGCCTACAACAGACATAGTGGGGCTTAAGCGCATTGCTTGGACATAAAGCCCGACAAGCAGGTTATGAATTAATCATAAAAACGAAGGTTGATTGCCCACCGATGACGGTTGTTGGGGTCAGCCAGCCGACCTAATTGTCGCTCCAGACGGTTCATTACTGATTCCGATGATCATGCCGGCGTCATCTAACGGATATAAGCTACACGCAATAATCAAGCATGGACCCTGATGACTGCGAACTGGCGGTGTCGACTTAAAGCCTAGGGTGCATTTAGCTTTGATTGGATTGAAAGACACGCTTCTAAAGCTGCCGCATGACCAGCAACTCCCCAAAAAGCCCCGCAACCCAAAGAAGACGACCAAACCCATGTGCCGCCATCACGGCAATGCCCGTTGAGTGCCAGGAACACACCAAAACCAGACAAGCTGATTCACCTCGTCAATCCGGCAGCCCGGCCTCATGCAAGGCCCTTGAGTCTGCCTGCAGCCGTTCAGGATCACTGTATAACTGGGATGTTTGCCACGATGTTATTGTGAAACTCGGCCGGGCGGCCAACAGCTTCTCGGCCTCTGCGGCAGCATCCTCTTTTCGCCCAAGTTCACCATAGATAATGGTAAGATCGATATGCCCGAAACCGGGACTAAGCTGTCCGTATTTGTGAAAGGCCCTGATCGCATCTTCGTATCGGCTCAACAAGCGATATGAAAAACCCAAATCCCCCAAATACCAAGCCGGATAAGTAGGGCTTAATCTCATCGCCTTTGAAATTTGCACCAAAGCTTCTTCGGGATGCCCGGAGAAGTTGAAGACGAGGGACATAAAGGCCGCAATATCGGCGGAACCGGGGGCGAGATCGATGGCCCGCCAAGCAGCCTTGACTGCAACATCGTGATTTCCTCTCAATAGGAGCAACATAGCCTGAACGCAATGCGCATCGGCGTTCGATGCATCTATTGATAACGCTTTCTCAGCATAACGTTCGGCTTTCGCTAACTCGGTTTCGCGATCATTCCACCATCCGAATCTCGCACTCGCCGCATGGATGAGCCCCAGCATGGCATTCAGTGCAGCTGAATGCGGATCTAGCGCCACAGCTTCTTCCCAAAACTCCCTTGCGCGCCCGACGCCGTCCTTGCTGACGTCGCGGCGATAATATGCAAGTCCCTGGACCCAGTTCCTCCAGGCTTCAAGGTTGTTCGTAGTCGTGTAGCGCAGGCGGGCCTGTTCGCCTTCGGAAAGTTGCACCTGCAATTCGGTTGCGACGTTGAAAGTTATCTCATCCTGAATAGCAAAAACGTCTTCGATCACGCGGTCGTAACGTTCTGCCCAAACGGGGTTACCGCTCTCCGCATCGATCAGCTGTATCGAAACACGCAATCGCTTTGCTGCGCTTCGTACGCTGCCATCGAGGATATATCGCACGCCCAGGCTCGCCGCTATTTCCCGCAGATCACGCGCCTCGCCCTTGTATGCAAAGCTGGCGTTGCGGGCGATAACAAACATGCCGGAGAGCTTCGATAGGGTTGTGATCAGATCCTCTGTCAAGCCATCGGCAAAGTCCTCTTGCTGGTCATCGCCACTCGTGTTCACAAACGGCAAGATCGCAACGGATGGCTTGTCCGGCAGATCGAGACTAGTTCTTGAGAATGGCCGGGGCTGCACTGCCCCTTTACCTGGGCTGGTCCCCACCACCCGATAGACCCGAACAGGTTCGGTAATGTTCTTCAATGGTTTCAGGCCAAGCTCTTCGAATTCCACCTTTACGCGGCCGCGTGCCTGTCGGTAGGCATCTTCAGACAACAGGATACCGCCTAGCGGAGCGATTGATTCCAGGCGTACGGCAACATTCACGCCATCTCCGTAGACGTCAGCATTTTGCACAATGACGTCGCCAACGTTTACGCCAATGCGAAACTCAATGATCCGGTCCTTAGGCACTCCCGCATTGCGATGCTTCATTCTGTCTTGAATTTCGGTGGCACATCGCACCGCATCTACAACGCTTGAGAACTCCGCCAGGAAGCCGTCGCCGGTATGCTTGAACACCCGTCCGCTGTGCTCAGCGATCCTCGGTTCAAAGAGCTCACGGCGATGCGCGTTGAAAGCTGCAAGCGCACCCTCTTCGTCCTGAGACATGAGGCGAGAGTAGCCAGCCACATCGGCTGCAAGAATGGCAGCAAGGCGGCGTTGAACGCGTTCTTTCGCCATTTCGCTAACCTTCTCCAAGACCAATTAAGTAACATAGTCTAGGATCGGCTCTAGATGCTGTCTATTGACTCATCGGATCTGCTGCGGCGTTGACTGCATACGCTGCAAAGACAAATTCGAAATTCGGATCACGACGACAATACCGTCGCCCGGTCTTGGATTGTCCGGTTTCTGAGTAAGTGTCGACGAACCGGTAGAGGCCTGCTTACTTCTCAAACTGCCAGAAACGGTAAGTCTGCACGCTGGTATCCAGTAGCCGAGCATCCAGACAAGATACGTCAAACAGCATAACAACGCCGAGGGGAGTGCGTCGTTGGAGTACTTCATGGGCCTCCGTGCCAGACGATTTTTATGTGATACTAGCACGATGTGGGGCAGCCCCGTCAGGCACCGAACGAGGTTCCCATGAGCACCTTGATTACAGATGATCAGATTTCCAGCTATCAGAATGATGGCGTTGTTTTGCTCAAGAATGTCATTGAGCCTGAATGGCTGGACGTTGTCGCCGAGGGCATTGAAGACAACCTGCGCAGTCCGAGCAAGCGCACGATTGAGTTTGTCAATGATCCGGCAAACGACGCGCACTTTTTTTTCGATGCCAGAATCCTGGGTGAAGTCAATGCATATGATCGCTTCATGCTGGAGGTCCCCGATGGCTGAAGCAGTTGCCCGTCTGATGGGTTCTGAGCAGGCCATCCTGTTTTACATTACCGTCTTCGTTAGATCCCCGGGTACCGGCGCCAGAACGCCGTGGCACCAAGATCAGAAATCCTGGTCGGCAGCTGGAAACGATGCGTGTAGTGTGTGGATGTCGCTCGATAAAGTACCGCGAGAAACGGCGCTCCAATTCGTGCGTGGTTCGCATCGTTGGAAGACCGACTATGCACGACCGGCGTTTTTCAGTACTCGCTATGAGGGCGACGACCGTACTGAGCAATCTGCTTTTCCGGATATCGAGGCTCACCGCGAGGACTACGAGATATTGGCGTGGGACATGGACCCGGGAGATTGTCTGGTCTTTCACGGAATGACCGCCCACGGCGGATCGGGTAATCTGCCCGCAGGCTTAGGTCGCCGGTCCGTTTCGGTTCAATGGCTGGGTGACGACGCACGATTTCGCATCCTTCCCGGCGATGATGACGATCCGCACATTAGCGAAGAAATATTGCGCTACGGCGTCAAGCCAGGAGACCCCGTAGTCTGCGACATCTGCCCAGTTGTCTGGCGTCGGACCTGAGCTTTTAGGTGTGAGCTGTCCAAAGTGGATATAAGTCATTGAAAAATAGGCATCGGAACAGCCACAATCTTTTTTCGGTGAATAGCAGACTAAGAGCGAAGATCAACCGGACCTCCGTTGAGGACAAGGATCGGACATTCAGCCTTGACGTCATGATGTATGGTGCGATGCCGGCTGAGGAGCCGTTGGCAGAACAAATGGCAGAAGTTGCCGCAACGAGGGATTGCCTCGACTGTGTGGTTCCCACGGCTACCCGGTGCCGGTAGACTTCAACCATGCCTGAGCGCACCAAACGAAGATTGACGGCAGTTTTGGTGGCGGACTTGGTCGGATTTTCGCACCTCGTTGAGGTCGATGAGGAAGGCACGCTCCGCAACCTGCGCACCCTTCGTAACGAGGTCATTGATCCTTCGATTGACGTATTTGGCGGGCGGGTCGCCAATACCGCCGGAGACAGCTTACTTTTGGAGTTTCCCAGCGTGGTTGATGCGGTCCGGTGTTGGTCTTCTATGCTGAACGATATCGCTAATCGAAATCAAGAATTGGCACAGGATCAGCGAATTCTGTTTCGTGCCGGTATCAATATCGGGGGATGTCGTTGTTGAGGGTGATGATCTGTTGGGTGATGGGATCAACATTGCAGCGCGCCTGGAGACGTTGAGCAAACCGGGCGGTATCACATTGTCCGACGATGCCTATCGGCAGGTCCGGGATCGTCTGGGTCTCGCCTGGCAAGACGGTGGCGAGCATGAAGTCAAGAACATCGCACGTCCTGTACACGTATGGCACCTGGTCTTGGACGAAAAAACGGCAGCCGCGATGCCTGCCCAATCCGATGAACAGTTGTCATCGTCCGGCAAACCGTCAATCGCTGTATTGCCCTTCGTAAACATGTCGGGCGATCCTGAACAGGAATACTTCGTCGACGGCATTACAGAGGACATCATTACCGAGATGTCCCGCTTTCATTCGTTAACAGTTGTTGCGCGCAACTCATCATTTTCATTCAAGGGCCAACCTACCGACGTTTCGCAGGTCGGTCACAAACTTGGCGTACGTTACATTGTTGAAGGCAGTGCACGAAAGGCCGGCAAACGAGTTCGCGTTACAGCAAAGCTCGTTGACACTGATTCTGCGGCCCAAATCTGGGCGGAACGATATGATCGCGATATGGAGGACATCTTTGCGGTTCAAGACGAATTGGTCAGGGCAATCGTTACTACACTGGGCGGCCGTATAGAAGCAGCCAACAAGCATCGCGCCGCTACAATGGGCGGTGCAAACCTAAAGGCATACGATCTCAGCCTGAAGGCTCAGGCACTGCAGGATCGCAATACCAGGCACGACTATCAGGCCGCCGAACAGTGTCTGCGCAAGGCGATCAATCTGGATCCTGAACTTGCCATTGCATACCGCCAACTATCACTCATTAAATTTTGGTATTGGATGATGTGTTGGTCACAAGACAGGGACGCCGAGTTCACTGAAGCGTTAGAGACTGCCCAACGTGCGCTCTCCCTAGATGATGGCGATGGCATGACTCATGCGCATCTTTGTATGCTTCACATTTACCAGCGGGAGTTTGATCAGGCCACCAAGCACATCGAAAAGGCTCTCCGATTAAACCCAAACGATACAAAGGCATTGGGTCTATACGCAAACTACCTCGCAGCAATCGGCGAACCGGACGCCGCGATTGCTTTGTTCGATGACTTGGCGCGTCTCGACCCGGTTGAAGCAGGCTGGATTACGCGCGTGAAGGGCATCACTTATCTTACAGCTGGCAAGTTTGAGGATGCAATTTCGGAACTCAGTTCCCTCGAGCCGACAGTCAACTGGACCAGAGGCTGGCTCGCCTCAGCCCTCGCCAATGCAGGTCACTTGGGTGAAGCGCAAACGGTACTGAAGGAATTTCTCGCGGTGGCTGGCAATGAGATGGCAAATCCTCCTGAGCGCACGTTAGAGGCTTGGAAAAAGGTTTGGCCAATACAGTACAAGAACGCTGCGGACGCGGATCGATTGTTCGACGGGCTCTGCAATGCCGGACTACCGGACTAGATGTAAAAACGGGTGCCACCGTGGAAGTGTCGAGTCTTTACGTTTGGTCAGAATTCCACAGTTGGTCGATAGCTGTACGGTTCCGCGTTCACGCTCGTGCCTGAGTATCGCGGCAGCCGATCAGCAACATCGAACCAGCTTAACCTCTCGGAATGGAACACATGACGGTCGGGGGGAAAGCGCTCCGGATCTTCCAAAGTGCTAATGTGGACTTCAATCACTGACTTTCCGCCCCAATCACCTTCCCAGGTCAATGGAGTACCACAATCACGACAAAACCCCCGCTCAGCGGTCGCAGACGACCGGTAGAGCTTGCGATTGCCCTTGGTGAAACGAACCTGAGTTCGCTCGAACATGACGTACATTACTACCGGCGCGCCACTGGTCTTGCGGCAGCTTTCGCAATGGCAATAGGGTACGTAAACGGGGCTGCCGAACACCTCGTAACGCACCGCGCCGCAATGGCATCCTCCTGATGCCGCTGTATCATGTTCCCTGGTCACTGTTCGGCCCTCGGCTCTGGATCGAATGAATTTCAATCTAGCACACAGTGTTCGGCCACTTGGCATCGGGCCGCAATGCAGCTCACTCAAACACTAAGACTCGCTTGGTAATCGCAGCAATATTATTGGATCTTCGGCTATGATGTCTCGTGCGGGTCGATACTGTTGAAAACTCCATTTTTTGGAGAGCCGGATTTCTTGGCGGAAATCTAATATCTCTGAAACCGCATCCACAATCGCCGTGAACGCCCTTCAGGACTTCTCTGGGAAAACGACGATTCCGATTGTTAGACTTCGTTGTCAACTGATCAACTCGAAAGTTCGTTGCACTTCTTGAGTGCTTGGGACATCCAATTTGCGGCTAAGGTTTCGTCCCGGGAAACTCCGCGATCCGGTTGATAAATCCAAGCGAGGTTGTTCATGCCCTGCGCGTGGACACAAGCATGCCAGGCGGACGAAAGATCACCGGCTCGCACGTAAGAGCGTCATTGGAAAGGGCTTAATTTCCACCGCCGCCGCTTCCACTGCCACCGCTTACACTGCCACCGCTTACACCGCCGCCACTGCCACTGCCGCCGCTCGCACTAGTGCCGCTGGCACTGGCGCCACTTACACTCACCGCGCCTTGAGCTTTAGCGCGGTCAGAGTTATGGGAGCCACGGTCGCCATAATCACGCCTGTCGCCAGTGGTGGCAATATTGTAGTTCACGCTAGTTTTCTGCCGTCCCTGAACAATGCGACGCTCGTTCTGCGAACTCTGACGCAAAGGCGCACCAGATCGGCTATGTGAGAATGGCCGAGTACGCGGTAATGGCGGAACTTTCAGTTTCGTATCACCCGACTTATACGAGCGAACGCGCTTCGGTTTTCTTCGCGGCAAGACTTTCATTGTGAGCGGAAGTCGATCAGCTGATCCCGTAATCCTCCCCTGAGGATCATCGGGAGCGATGCTGAAACTGCCCTTCATGCCAGCTTCGTAGTGCAATGGGAGGTTGCACCCGAACTCAATTTCACCAGAGCTGCTGAATTTCCAGATGAGCTGTTTGGTTTCACCCGGCGCTACAAAGACCGCATCCGCTGTATCGAACAAGCTAATCAGCTGCGTGCCCTTCTCGAGCAAGTTCGCCTCGGCCAGCACGCGCAGGAGAAATCGACGGTCCTGCTGAACCTGTGACGTACCAAGTGTAAAATCATGTGGCAGGTCACTTGTATTACGGATTACAAATCGTACCTGCTCGCCCGCTGTCACCGATATTGTCTTTCTGTCGAAAGACAATTGCTGCATCCCAATCGTAACAGTTCGGATGTCCTGCCCATGAGGGCCATGTTGCGCGGCGGTGCTGTCGGGTGATTGCTCGCTCACTGGCAATCCGCTAGTAGGTGCTTCAGTCGTGGAATGCGCCAGCAAAGGTGACGTATTAACAAACACCAGTCCCAGCCAGAGTGTAAATAGGAATGCCGCAACAGGTTGAACGGAAACTTTTGCTCCCAAGTTCCCCAAGAGACTGACAGCCTGATCCATTATTCACACTTTGAGACTTACGTTGACAGCCCCTTGAGCGATCAGGCACTGGGGCAACGGCTTAGATACTCGGTAAACATCAATTGAAGCAGTTATTAACTGATCGCGCAGTCGACATTACTCAGACGTTAATTTGTCAATTTCATGAATTGATGCTGCCAAGGTGCTTACGCGCAGACCTCAGTAGGCAATGATTAGATCGAAGATTCTCGTCTTGGTCTACCGGCTCGGATTCTTGGAAAGTTAATTCGCTGCGCTACTGCGCCCGATTAAAGAGGCCGAGTCGTCGGAAACAGCCGTTACCACGTCGCCGGGCTTTTCGACTTCGCGATCGCCATTCGTAGCAGCATCATGAGCTACGATCTGCTTCATATTCGATTGCGCACATTTGCATGGAAGAACGGACATGGGAACTGCCATGTGTGGACGGCCCCTCGGCCGGCATTGCCTTGTGCCGAATTGCTGTGTCAGTTTTCGGCGATCCTTTGCTATGGGCCTACATTGCGCTCACCGGCGGTTCGTAGTGTTTGATGTTTTTTGATATACTCTCGCCGAGCTGGGACCGAATCACTGAAATCACAAATGGCAATCCACAAGGCACGATCAGATTCCGCGCTGGAAATTCTCGCCAGGGCATCAGACAGCACGAACATATTGGAGTTTGCACGCCAGCTTGAGGGCTACGACTCCCACGAACGCGTCCTGATCAAGAACGATCCTGACGCTGGCCTTATCGCTATCGTCGCTATCCATGACCGAACTTTGGGGCCGGCACTTGGGGGCACGCGTATGTGGCCGTACCCAGGTTTGAGCGCCGCAGTAAGCGATGCCCTCAACTTGTCGAGAGCGATGACTCTGAAATCGGCCATTACGGGTCTGCCCTATGGTGGCGGCAAAGCCGTCATTATCGGCGACCCCAAAAAGCGCAAGACGAAAGCCCTCTTATCATCATACGGTGGTCTCTTGGCCTCGCTCGACGGCATGTTCGTTACCGGTGAGGATGTCGGCATGCGGCTTGAGGACATTGATTTTGTCAGCCGGTTTGCAGCAAACGTCACAGGCACGACGAAAGGCGGCAGCGGTGATCCATCATTCATGACCGCCAAGGGTGTGCTGCTGGGAATTGAGGCGGCGACGGCTCATTGGTGTGACCGCACTGTCCTGAACGGTGTTAAGGTCGCAGTTCAGGGATTGGGGAATGTCGGGTTCGAACTGTGCAAGTTGCTAAAGAAACGGGGAGCTGCGCTCACAGTTGCCGACATCGACAAGAGTAAAGTGAGCCGGGCCTGCGAGACCTTTGATGCGCACGCCGTCGCACCCGATGAAATATTGAGCACGGAAGTAGATATCTTCGCACCATGCGCACTTG
>JAEKFU010000216.1 GCA_016522385.1 Pseudomonadota bacterium | reverse complement strand
TGCCTTCTGATGATTGCCATTTGGTTAGTAACACCAACTGGCAACCAAATAATCCTACCTAACCATTTGAAAATATTTGGTAGCGGGGGAGGGACTTGAACCCCCGACACGCGGATTATGATTCCGCTGCTCTAACCAGCTGAGCTACCCCGCCACACGGTTTCGTCCAGCGATGCGTTTGATCCTTACCGTGCGCAGCGCTGACTGCAGCGCGATATAGTCGCCCAGCGCTCGCTAAGTCAAGCGTCAAGCACATAGTTCGTTGCCAAATGCGTCCTAGCCGCGCCCGCGATAGGCCGGCACGCCCTGATCCGGCACCCAGACGTCCTCAGGTGCACTGCCAGTTTGCCAGAACACATCAATCGGGATACCGCCGCGGGGATACCAGTAGCCGCCGATCCTCAGCCAGATCGGGCTAAGGAGCTTCTCGATGTCCTTGCCGATGCGCACGGTACAGTCTTCGTGAAAGGCACCGTGGTTGCGAAATCCGTAGAGATACAGTTTCAGCGACTTGGATTCGACAATCCATTTGCCGGGCACATAATCGAGCACCAGGTGAGCAAAATCCGGCTGGCCGGTCACCGGGCAGATCGAGGTGAACTCCGGCATTGTGAAGCGCACCAGATAGTTGGTGCCGCTTTGCGGATTCGGCACCCGCTCCAGCAACTTGGGCTCGGGATGGTCCGGGATGGGGCTGTCTCGGCCAAGCGCCTTCAGATCAGATGGTTTGTCTGCGTTCATGGCCGGTGCTCATAGCCTGTTGTGGCTTAGGGCTCAACGATTATGGTGCGACGAGCGCTTCAGCAGCACAGTCCCAGCGCCAGCAGGTTTGCGTTGTCAGATGCGTTCCGCCCCACCAGCGGTCGATCCCGTTTATCTCGATGCGGTCGGCCTTACCGGCAAGCAGCGCGTGCGCGAGCGGGGTCATCCGCACCGTCGATGAACAAAATCGCTCGCGCTGAGCCTGATCATGTGATGTCCAACACCCATCCAGTTGGTCAATCAGTGGATGTTTAGCAGCCATGAACTCTGACAGCAGATTGAACAGTGACCAATCACCCAGGAAAGCCGGTTCGGGTTGGTTATCCAGGTAAAGGCCAACACAACTGCGCGCTGTTTGCAGCTCGCCGGACATCTTGGCGAGAAACTCCGACTCGGTCCGCGACAAGCCATTGGTCGTCGAAGGCAACTCCTCCAGCATACGTTCTACCGCCGACGCCAGCCACGGCAGAGCGGACAAATCGTCCTGCGCAAGATCCGCCCAAGCTTCCGGAGTTGGTTGACGAAACGCGTTCCATGCGCGTCTGGCTGCCGCCAGATGACTGTCATTGACCGGCTCGCTGCGCTGCCTGAACCGCATGATCTTGTCGGGCGGCTGAGCGCCGAGATATTCATCTGCCTGCACGAGATGGAGTTTGCCCGGTGCAAGATCTGCATCGCAAAAGTAATCGAGAATTTGAATCAACTGGAGCTGATCGTAGAGATCATGCTCGAACCAAAGCTCAATACGTTCAAAACTGTCATAATTTGCAATCCTGGCGTCTCGGCGCTCAAACACGTTCGCGCCGTTCCCGGCCGGATGAGGGTATCTCTTGGTCAGGAAACCGCTTCTGGCGTCGCTGAGTTCGGCCAGCGTGGCGCAAAGAGGAACCGGGCCTTCATGCAATATGTCATCCCATGGCAGGTAGGCCGCTGCTGCCTGGTTGGCCTCCAGCAGAGCCGCCGCGCTCGTGCCATTGGTGATTATCAGAAAATTGTCCTTTGTCATGTCACTCTCCAAAGGCCCTAGGGTCAGGACCCCGGAAACGGATGTTGAATGACTGCGCCTGCCGCGTCAACGACGCCGTTGCCGCCTCATGCGCCGGACGCTATAGACGGCCAGCATCAACATCGAAGATTGAGTCCCGCCATGACCGCCATCATCGACATCACAGCCCGCGAAATTCTCGACAGCAGGGGCAACCCTACCATTGAGGTGGATATAACACTGGAAGATGGTTCGTTCGGTCGCGCCGCAGTGCCATCCGGTGCCTCAACCGGCGCCCACGAGGCCGTTGAGCTGCGCGACGGTGACGCCAAACGCTATCTCGGCAAGGGTGTCACCCAGGCGGTTGCTGCCGTCAACGGCGAGATCTTCGAGGCCCTCACCGAGATGGAGGCCGAGGACCAGATCGCAGTTGATCGCACAATGATTGCGCTCGACGGCACCGCGAACAAATCACGGCTCGGCGCCAATGCCATCCTTGGTGTCTCGCTGGCAACAGCCAAGGCCGCTGCCGATGCTTCGGTCCTGCCGCTCTACCGCTACATCGGTGGACCGGCCGCGCGGACATTGCCGGTACCGATGATGAACATCATCAATGGCGGCGAACATGCCGACAATCCGATCGACATACAGGAGTTCATGATCATGCCGGTCGCGGCACCGACCATGGTCGATGCAGTGCGGATGGGTTCGGAGATCTTCCACACCCTGAAGAAGGGCTTGCAGGATGCTGGTCACAACACCAATGTCGGCGACGAAGGCGGCTTTGCACCCAATCTCGCTTCAACCGATGATGCCCTCGGCTTCATCATGAAGTCGATTGAGGCGGCCGGATATAAGCCGGCCGAGGATGTCTTCCTGGCGCTTGATTGTGCGTCTACGGAGTATTTCAAAGACGGCAAATACGAAATGGTTGGCGAGGGCAAATCCCTGTCTTCCGATGAAAATGCCGATTACCTGGCCGATCTCGTGTCGCGATATCCGATCATATCAATTGAAGATGGCATGGCTGAAGACGACTGGGACGGATGGCAGGCCCTCACGGCCGCCATCGGCAAGAAGTGTCAGTTGGTCGGCGACGACCTGTTCGTCACCAACTCAACACGGCTGCAACGCGGCATTGCCGACAAGGCTGCCAACTCCATCCTGGTCAAGGTCAACCAAATCGGCTCACTGACCGAAACGCTCGAGGCGGTCGAGATGGCCCACAAGGCGAGCTTCACCGCCGTCATGTCGCATCGCTCTGGTGAGACGGAGGACACCACCATCGCCGATCTCGCCGTTGCGACCAATTGTGGCCAGATCAAAACCGGCTCGTTGGCGCGCTCCGACCGCTTGGCCAAATACAATCAGCTGATTCGAATTGAAGGCGAGCTTGGTGAGCAGGGTCATTACGCTGGCAGGAGCATCCTGCGCTGAAGCAAAACCGTTCTCCTCCCCCTTGTGAGGAGTATCAGGGCGGGATTGGACTCGGGACTGAATACGCTGCAAGGCGTATTCCTCCAATATTTTCACGATAGTGCAAATCCGCTAAGGCCCCGTCTCAAGGGGAGGGAACGAACAGACCTTGGCGCAGGGTAAACAATTCGTTAACGGCTCGCTTGCTAGGGTTGCCATCTGGCAACCGGAGATTCGCTCCCCATGCGCCGCAATGGATTTGACTTGACCGTTTGTGCTGTCTGCCTAGCGTTGCTGGGGTTTTTCGGCTGGCATGGGCTTCATGGCAAGCGCAGCTTCTCGAAGCAACAAGCCTTGTTGCAGCAGGTCGCGGAATTGGAAGAGAAACGGGATTCGATCCGGGCGCGTCGTGAGTCCCTCGAAAGACGCGTCACGCTTTTGCGGCCGGAAAACATTGACGCGGATATGCTTGAGGAAATGGCGCGCAAGATGCTAGGCTTCACAAAGTCGAACGAGATTGTTGTGAGCGAATAGCCTACTAAACGCAGTGAAAACAAACCGATAAACCAAAATCCGGTTAATTCCCTAAAACATAATAGTTTTCATACGCTTAGACCAGTAGAGTGCCCCTACAAGCTCGTGCAGACGAAAATGCGAGCGCTACAATACGCTACAATAATTTGTCGGGGAGGTATATTGATGGCGAAACGGCCAGCCAAGAAGGCATCCAAGCCGAAATCAGCAAAGTCTGACATCGCGCAATTTTCCAAAGAAGAGGAGCTGCAAGCCTACCGCGCCATGTTGCTGATCCGCCGGTTTGAAGAAAAAGCCGGTCAACTCTACGGCATGGGCTTCATCGGTGGTTTCTGCCATCTCTATATCGGTCAGGAGGCTGTCGTCACAGGTGTGCAGATGACTTTGAAGGATGGCGACCAGCTGGTCACGTCTTATCGCGATCACGGACATATGCTGGCCTGTGAAATGGACCCCAAGGGCGTCATGGCCGAACTGACCGGCCGGCGGGGCGGTTATTCCAAGGGCAAAGGCGGCTCGATGCACATGTTCAGCCGCGAAAAGAATTTCTACGGAGGTCACGGAATCGTGGGTGCTCAGGTGCCAATTGGCACCGGGCTTGCCATGTCCAACAAGTACCGCGGCAACGACAATGTGTCGGTGACATATTTCGGTGAGGGCGCCGCAAACCAGGGCCAGGTCTATGAAAGCTTCAACATGGCCGCCTTGTGGAAACTTCCCGTCATCTTCGTCATCGAGAACAACGGCTATGCCATGGGCACCGCCGTCAAGCGCTCGGCGGCCAAGGCCGAGGAGTTGTTTAATCGCGGTTCGGTCTACGGCATACCTGGCCGTCAGGTCGACGGCATGGACGTGCGAGCTGTCAAGCAGGCCGCCGAAGAGGCGGTTGCCCATTGCCGGGCCGGTGACGGCCCGATCATCCTGGAGATGAAGACGTACCGTTATCGCGGCCACTCGATGTCCGATCCGGCCAAGTACCGCACCAAAGAAGAGGTCCAGAAGATGCGCGAGGAACAAGACCCGATCGAGCAGGTCAAGCGCCGGCTTCTCGATAATGGTCATGCCGACGAGGACGAGCTGAAAGCCATCGACAGCGAAACCCGAGCGATCGTCACCGACGCCGCCGAATTCGCCCAGAGCGATCCCGAGCCTGATGCATCAGAGCTGTGGACAGACATTTACCGAGAGGCATGAGGAGATCACGCGATGCCGACCCAAATTCTCATGCCCGCCCTGTCACCCACTATGGAAGAGGGCACCCTTGCCAAATGGCTGGTCAAGGAAGGTGACGAGATCCGCTCCGGTGACGTGATCGCCGAAATCGAAACCGACAAGGCAACGATGGAAGTTGAGGCCGTTGATGAAGGCACGCTTGCCAGGATCTTCGTCAATGAAGGCACAGAGAACGTGGCCGTCAACACGCCGATTGCGGTGATTGCCGCAGACGGCGAAGACGTTAGTGCGGCTGCAGCCGACGGACCTGCGGCAACACCGGCAGCAGAACCGATCCACGAAGCCGCCGAGCAGGTGCCGTCGGCGCCTGCGCTTTCTGAGGTGTCTACAGCCCCGGAAATTGAGGCATCAACCGCCGTCGACCCTGAAATCCCCGCCGGCACGGAGATGGTCGAAACCACAATCCGCGAAGCCTTGCGCGATGCCATGGCCGAGGAGATGCGCCGTGACGACGAGGTTTTTCTGATGGGCGAAGAGGTCGCTGAGTATCAGGGCGCCTACAAGGTTAGCCAGGGACTGCTCGACGAATTCGGCCCGCGCCGGGTCGTCGACACACCGATCACCGAACATGGCTTTGCCGGCATCGCCGTTGGCGCCGGTTTCGGCGGTTTGAAACCGATCGTCGAGTTTATGACCTTCAACTTTGCCATGCAGGCCATCGACCATATCCTGAACTCGGCCGCAAAAACGCTGTACATGTCTGGCGGCCAAATGGGTTGTTCAATTGTCTTTCGCGGACCGAACGGTGCCGCAGCGAGGGTTGCAGCCCAGCATAGTCAGGACTATGCCACCTGGTATGCTCAAATTCCCGGTTTGAAAGTCGTCCAGCCCTATTCGGCCGCAGACGCCAAGGGGCTGCTCAAATCGGCCATCCGCGACCCCAATCCAGTGGTCTTCCTGGAAAACGAAATCCTCTACGGTAAGACCTTCGAAATTCCCAAGCTGGATGATTGGAGCGTGCCGATCGGCAAGGCGAAAGTAGCCAGATCAGGTACCGATGTCACGATTGTGTCCTTCGGAATCGGCATGACTTATGCCCTCGGTGCCGCCGAAGCCCTCAACAGCGAAGGCATATCTGCCGAAGTCGTCGACCTACGCACCATCCGCCCGATGGATTTGGCCACGGTCATCGAAAGCGTCCAGAAGACCAACCGCTGCGTCACTGTGGAAGAGGGCTGGCCGGTGTGCTCAATCGGCTCGGAAATCGCCGCCCAGCTGATGACCCACGCCTTCGATCACCTGGATGCTCCGGTCATGCGCGTCGCCGGCAAGGACGTGCCAATGCCCTATGCCGCGAACTTGGAAAAGCTGGCACTGCCGAATGTCGATGAGGTGCTCCAGGCCGCTAAAGCGGCACTGTACGTGTAACGGGAGGGATCAAACATGCCGACACCGATTTTGATGCCCGCCCTGTCACCGACGATGGAAAAGGGCAAGCTGGCCAAGTGGCTCAAAGCCGAGGGCGACGACGTCAAGTCCGGCGACATCCTGGCGGAGATCGAGACCGACAAGGCTACGATGGAGATCGAAGCAGTCGATGAGGGAACGCTGGCCAAGATCGTGATCGCCGACGGCACCGATGACGTGCCGGTCAATGAACTCATTGCCGTGTTGCTGGAGGAAGGTGAGGACGCAAGTGCTGCAGATGACTTCAAGGCCGCAGCTCCAGCCCCAACCTCTCCCCAACAGGCAGAGGCGAGCAGTTCTCCTAAAGAGGCACCACCTCCAGAAACCGCTCCCGCTGTGGGGGAGGTGGCTGCGCCAAGCGCAGACGGTGGCGGAGCAGCAACTGCGGCCCGCAACGGTGCCCGCATCTTTGCCTCCCCGCTCGCGCGCCGTATCGCCAAGCAGAACGGTTTGGACATCGGCCTCCTGAAAGGCTCCGGTCCACATGGCCGCATCATCAAGCGCGATGTCGAAAAGGCCCTCAAGGAGGGCGTGCCAACTGCCGCGGCAGCTCCTCAGCCTGCTGCACTGCCGCCGGGTATGGCCGACGATGCCATCGTCAAGATGTTCGAACCCGGCTCGTTCGATGTCGTGCCGCATGACGGCATGCGCAAGATCATTGCCCAGCGTTTGACCCAGTCGAAACAGACCGTGCCGCATTTCTATCTGTCAATGGATTGCGACCTGGAAAGCCTGTTGGCCGTGCGGGTGAAAGTCAATGACGCCGCACCCAAGGATAAGGACGGCAAGCCGGCCTATAAGGTCTCGGTCAACGATTTCATCATCAAGGCGATGGCCATGGCCCTGCAGAAGGTGCCCGAGGCCAATGCCAGCTGGACAGATGCCGGAATGCTGTTGCACAGGCACTCCGATGTCGGTGTTGCCGTCGCCATCCCTGGAGGCCTGTTGACGCCGGTAATACGCAAGGCTGAGACAAAGGGCCTTGCAAAGATTTCGGTCGAGATGAAGGATTACGCCGCCCGCGCCCGCGCCCGGAAACTGATGCCCGAGGAATATCAGGGCGGGTCGACCGCCATATCCAATCTCGGCATGTTCGGCATCAACAACTTCTCAGCCGTCATAAACCCGCCGCACGCCACCATCCTGGCCGTCGGCGCCGGCGAAAAACGCCCAGTCGTTGTCGGGAGCAATTTCGAGGTACGCAGCCAAATGAGCGTTACCCTGTCAACCGATCACCGAGCTGTCGATGGCGCTCTGGGCGCACAACTGCTCGGCGCCTTCAAGGGTTTCATCGAAGAACCGGCCATGATGCTGGTGTAAATGCGATGCCAGTTCGCCCTGCGCGCAAGACCGATGCCAGCGACATGGTGGCCCTGATCGACATTGCCGGCTACGGCGCACCGTCCTGGGTCTGGCAGGGCATGCGCCAAGGCGAGCCCTCAGTGCTTGAGGTCGGCCGCAAAAGAGCGATGCGCGAGGAGGGAGGGTTTTCCTATCGCAATGCTCAGATGTTCGAGGTTGAAAGCACCATCGCCGGTATGATCATCGGCTACGCCTTGGACGATCCCTATGACACCGGCGACCTCACAAAGATCAATGAAGTCTTCCGTCCACTGATTGAATTGGAATCGCAGGCACCAGGCTCTTGGTATGTCAATGTGCTCGCAGTGTTCGATGAGCATCGGGGCAAAGGCTACGGTCGCCAATTGCTGCAGGCCGGCGAGGAGACCGCACGACAAGCCGGGGCAACACAACTCAGCATCATTGTGGAAAGCAGCAACACTGCCGCCCGCCGGCTCTATGAGAACGCCGGCTATAGCGAATTGGCCCGGCGACCCTTCATTCCGTTTCCCGGCAGTCACACAGGGTCTGACGAATGGGTGCTTCTAACAAAGGACATCGAACTATGAGCGACACAAGATTTGACGTCATCATCATCGGTGCCGGACCGGGCGGCTATGTCACCGCCATTCGGGCAGCTCAGCTGGGCCTCAAGACAGCCATCGTCGAGCGCGAACATTTGGGCGGCATCTGCCTCAACTGGGGCTGCATCCCAACCAAGGCGCTGCTGAGATCCGCAGAAATCTATCACTACATGACCCATGCCAAGGACTATGGTTTGGCTTGCGACAACCCATCGGTCGACCCGGCAGCAGTCATACAGCGTTCGCGCAGCGTTTCCGGTCGGCTCAATGGCGGCGTCGGGCACCTGCTCAAAAAAAACAAGGTGCAGGTGATCTGGGGCGAGGCCAAAATAAGCAAGCTTGGCGAGGTCGTCGTCACCAAGTCGGCAAAGCCTGCCATGCAACCGGCACATCCCGATCCCAAGGGCACGATAGGCGAGGGCACGTACAAGGCCAAACATATCATCGTTGCAACCGGCGCCCGGCCGCGCGAATTGCCCGGACTCGAACCTGATGGAAAGCAGGTCTGGACCTATTTCGAAGCGATGGTCCCGCCGGCAATGCCGAAGTCGCTGCTGGTCGTCGGTTCAGGTGCCATCGGCATCGAATTCGCCTCGTTCTACAACACGATGGGCGTCGACGTTACGG
The DNA here is from genome assembly GCA_016522385.1 of Pseudomonadota bacterium. GTDB lineage: Bacteria > Pseudomonadota > Alphaproteobacteria > Rhizobiales > Aestuariivirgaceae > JABDJG01. The sequence goes on along the minus strand of JAEKFU010000216.1, from coordinate 1,365 downwards.
TCGTCGAAATCATGGATCAGATCATGCCGGTCGAAGACGCCGAAATCGCCAAGCTGGCGCAAAAGCAGCTTGAGAGAGCAGGCCTTAAGATAATGATCGCCGCCAAGGTCGCAGGCCTGAAAAAAGCCAAGGACGGCGTTACGGCCACCATCGAAACCGCCAAAGGCGAGAAATCCGAACTCAAGGTGGAAAAGGTCATTTCCGCCGTCGGTGTCGTCGGCAATACGGAGAATCTCGGCCTAGAAACGTTCGGTGTAAAAACCGATCGTGGTTGCATCGTCATCGACGGGTTTGGCCGTACTAACGTGACCGGCATCTATGCAATTGGCGACGTCGCTGGCCCGCCAATGCTGGCCCACAAGGCCGAGCATGAAGGCGTCATCTGCGTGGAAAAGATTGCAGGTCTCAATGCCCATCCGATGAACAAGAACCAGATCCCTGGTTGCACCTATTGCCACCCGCAGGTTGCGTCTGTCGGCTTGACGGAGGTGCGTGCGAAAGAGGCAGGCTACGATATCAAGATCGGACGGTTCCCGTTTCTCGGTAACGGTAAAGCCATCGCGCTGGGCGAGGACCAAGGCTTGATCAAGACCATTTTCGATGCCAAGACCGGCCAGCTCATTGGCGCTCACATGGTTGGTGCCGAAGTAACTGAACTCATTCAGGGATTTGTGGTCGCGATGGGCCTGGAGACGACCGAAGAAGACCTCATGCACACGGTCTTCCCGCACCCGACTCTGTCGGAAATGATGCACGAATCAGTTCTTGATGCGTATGGTCGCGTTATCCATATGTAACCATACGTAATGGTCAGAGCACCGGGGAGCGGACTTTGGAAATGCAGGCGCTTATGGATCTTGGTGGCGGTGTTGGCATCTTCGGCACGCTGTTGATCGGTGCCATCGCTGGGTGGATCGCAGAGAAACTGACCAGTTCCGACCATGGCCTGTTGACAAATATCGTCATCGGCGTCGCCGGCGCGTTTGTCGGGGGCTGGTTAGCAAATGCCATGAATTTACGCCTCGGCGAAGTGTTCCAGGGCTGGTTCTGGGGTGATCTGCTGGTGTCCGTGGTCGGCGCAGTACTGCTGATCACCGTCTATCGTTTGATCAAGGGGCGCCGGTAATCTTGGGTCTGTTGAGTTTTCTGAATTTAGTTTTTTCCATCAAAGCCAGAAACGCTCTAGAGCACGATCGAAATTGATTGAATCAATCAATTTCGTGAATCGTCCTCTAAATTATTAAGGTCGATCAGGTTTATCGATTTTGATTGAGTAAATCAAAATCGATCCTGATCTAGCACCTCGTACAGACAAAAATGCGCTTCGCCCGGACCGGACCGGGCAATCGGCATTATGCTCTCATG
>JAEKFU010000209.1 GCA_016522385.1 Pseudomonadota bacterium | reverse complement strand
ATCGAATACTCCTCGCCGCACATAAATTGATGGTTAGCCAGGTGTCGATCGAGCACATCAAGCTGGCGCTTAACTTCCATTGCGTAACGGTCGATGGCGTACTCAATTTTTTCTGGGGCGTAGCGATAGAAATGACCAAACCCGCCGCCGAGATAAGGCGCACTGCCCATCTGCCAGAAGAGCCAGGACAAGCATTCGGTCCGGTTAGTCGGATCATGCGGAATTAGTGCGTCAAACTTGTCGGCGAGATACAGCAAGATGGCGCCTGACTCGAAAACGCGTATCCGCGTCGAGGTGCTCTGATCGACCAGCGCCGGTATTTTTGAATTCGGATTGACGTCAACAAAGCCACTGCCAAACTGTTCACCGTCATTGATGCTGATCAAATGGGCATCGTATTCGGCACCCTCAATTCCAAGCGCCAAAAGCTCTTCCAACAATACGGTGACCTTCACACCGTTCGGCGTTGCGAGCGAGTAAAGCTGCAAAGGGTGGTGTCCGACCGGTAGTTCTTTGTCAAATGTCGGGCCCGCGACCGGACGGTTGATGTTCTCAAATTCACCCCCGTTTTTGGATTCCCATGTCCATACTCGCGGCGGTTCATAAGGTGATGCGTCGTTCATTCCCCAAACTCCATCAGGTCGCTTATTGATCAAACTTACTTCGCAGTTCTAGTTACTGCACAACCTCATTCTTGGTGCAATTTTCTCTTCTGCTCTTGTCCGAAACAATCGCGGGTGGTTCTCACCATAATCTCAACAAATCGCGTGACCGCTACCCCAATTTTGGGGCTCCCACAAGTTTCTTCACCTGCGAAACTGCTGTTATTACAGATGAAAAGGGCAAACATGCAATCGCCATGACAACTGCCGAGATCCAAAAGCGAAGTTTCATGCCAAACGCGAGAACTACGCAAATTGCTAGAGCGTGTCTTGTTCATATGGAACCATTTGATTGTCCAAATCCGGTCACTCGGCTAGTTACGGAACGCAGCGCGATGTGGGTCATCGGGCAAGTTCGGTAACGACGTCCGATGGCCGGATTTGGGCCACCGAAGGCCGTGTTTGTGCGTCTGCTGGACGTCGTTATGCTCCGCTTGTGGTCAACCAGACCACGGCGCGAAGCATGCCTAGCCAGCAGGCGCACAAACGCGGTCAAATGATTCCATATGAAAAAGACACGCTCTAGGAGCGGATGCGCGATTGACTTGCGTTCAATGTAATGCCTGCATCTGGCGATGATCCACTCAATCGCAGTGCAAATCAATTTGCTGGTAGATGGATATCATAACCCGCGAGCTCTTGTATGCGTGGGTAGGCATGTTCAATCGCTCTTAAGAGCGAATTGCTGTAGCGTGCACTGAAATTCGGATCACCGTTTCGTCCATTGAGAATGATAAAGGCGAACTTCTTTGACTCAATCATTCGAATAAATGGCCTTTCATCCCACCGACCGAATGCCACCAGCTGATTAAAAATGGCTGATTCCCAAACAACCTCCTTCCCCGCTTGCAGGACAGCGACCATATTTTCAGAGATTACTGGTTTTGTCGCGTTTCGCACCCGCGTCAGCAACTGTGCTTGCTGCTCCGAACCGGGAAGTCCGTTAACGAGGCCTCGTACACCTGGCACGGGAATGACCAGCGCTTGAAACAGCATGGCTGCGAACAGGATTGGAAAGTCAAAGCGTAGATACGGCCCAACTAATCCGTTCCTTTCACGCGGTGGTTTTTGCTCTATCGATGCTGCGATCAGGTTGAATGCAGTTACTGTCGGTTGTCGCAAGATTAGGCCAATCGCGAAACTCCAACCAAACATAGATTCGAGAAAATAGTTAAAATTTGACCCTACCTTCCCAATCGTGACGAGAGTCAATGATGTCAAAATAATATAAATTGCTACAAACAGGTTTATTCTAAAATAAATAGATGATTTAGAGTTTATTTTCAAATTATTAATATAATTAGTTTTTCCATTTATTATTAGAAAATATAAATTTATTAAGAAAAATAATACAAAAATTATATAAACAGCGTTGTAAAAAAATACAATTTTAATTGCCGATATAAATCTACCAATACTGAAATTGTTGATATTGTACAAAACGATGTGCTTGAAAAACCCTCCATCGGTTAATAGCTGAATCGCAATTAACCCAATCAGACCAGTCCCTAGCGCCATGATGAGGCCTCGGGCCGCGAGCCGTGGTTGAATTAGCCAGAGAACGAATAGCGTCGCCACCGGCGCAGAGATAGAAGTTTGCTTTGTATACAACGCAAGCAAAAAGAAGAGCGCACTGAGATATAGGAGCCGCGGGCGCTCTGGTGCCCGCAGGCCAAAATATGCACCAACAAAGCTCAGGAAAATTGCTGTGGTATCGACGCGCATCAAAGTTGACCAGGTCGCCACCGGGTTGAACAAAAAAGCTGTCAGACTTCCGGCAAACGCGCAGGTCAGGCTAGGCAATAGTGCTTCGCGCGACCGCACCGCCGTGAATACCAAACCACCAACAATAGCACTTGCGCCAAGTGTTGAAACGACAGAAACAACGCGGCCGGCGGCGAGGAAATTGAGGCTTAGAGCCTCTGCGAATAGTGCCGTGAGCAAGTGGTAAACGGGAGGGTAGTGGAAAACCACGTAAGGCAGTTGCGCAATGTCCGAGTAACCCTCTCCGCGCAGGATCATTAGGGCTTGCTGCCAGATTACCCCTTCACCGTAATCGATTTGATAAGGGTATTCGACGGCAAAGATCGCGTCAGATATCCAGCCAGTGAAATTCTTGATCAGAACAAACATCAACAACGCAAGCATTCCCAGGGAAATGATGTTGATGAGCCGTTTGCCTATGCCGGACCCAATTGCATGCTCGTCACCTGCGTCGCCCGTCATTTGCCCCGCCTCTGTCTAGTGGTCACGAAAGTTCGTGTTCCGAACGGTTTCGATGCAAGACTCTCGAGCTTCAACAAATCCAGCACGCCTGACACTCCAGACGGTTACGATCCGTCACCGACTTCCGCAGCCGCCCGTTCTCGTTTTCCATTCCCTCAGCCGCTTGAGATGGTCGGCTTGGGTGCCGCCATACTCTTTGCACCACCGATAGAAGGTCACTTCGCTCACCCCGATCTGACGGCACGCATCTGACATCGGCATCCCCTGGCAATGAATAACATCAACCTGCCGCAGCTTTCCAACGATCTCTTCGGGCTTGTACGTCCTCTTCGCCTCATGGTCCTCCTGGCTGTTTTTCTTACCATCAGTGTGGACCACTTCAATGCGGGAGGCTCTTAATCCCAATTGTTGCCGAAACTACGCTTCACTCACCAAAAGACTCCCTACGCGACTAGATGACCGAACGTGCAGATTAGTTCTGCTTTATTCATCAATGTTGAGGGCTCATCGTTAGTCTCGGCAAACCCTCAATTGGAATGGGTTGGGTTGGCTCTGTGGTTTTCAACGCTAGAACTTGCAGGATAGAATGATTTCTAGGCTGCAGCATGATGGGTGTTTGCACAGCGGGCTGCTGTTAACGATGCCCATCACAATGATTCTGATACTGGAATTCTAGTGGGCCCGCACTGCTTTGCAAAGTCACCGAATGAAGACCGGTAACAGGTCATGGACGACCGCTACACCGTATCCGAGCCAGGTATCAAATCGGCGGTCTGCGCTCCAGGTTGTCAAACCAGGCACCAGCCTCCCGCTCGTATGCCGCTGCCGCGCGGAAGACTTCAGCATCACGATAGGTCTTGCCGACAATCTGGATTCCGGTCGGTACACCGT
>JAEKFU010000206.1 GCA_016522385.1 Pseudomonadota bacterium | reverse complement strand
AAATCTATACCAGGCGCCATCGACTTCTGTGGCGAAAGTTCCGTCTTCCAGCGTCATAACCCGGCGGCCATGATGTGACCATTCGTCAACTGCGGCCGGATGGCGATTGGCATCATAAAGCTGCGGCGCAGGCCTGTCGGCGACGGGGCTACCGGATGTTCCAGATACCGCCATTTCCGGTGCAAGTGCTGAATTATCCTTTGCCGAATCTGCCGCGCTTTCAAAAGTGCCGGTAGGCGCTGTTGCCATTACCGGATTTTCCGCATCACCAAATGACTGCATATCTTCCTGGGTAGGATTACAACCGTGTTGAACCGCCTGCGGGTCGACTGATGGCGGGCCTGCGGAGAACCAACTTGTATTTTCCTGAATCCTCGCCGCAATTCCAATGAGGTGAGAAAGACCGACGAGCAGCGGGCCAGTGACCAGCAGGTACGCTGCCAGGGAAATTGCGGTTTCGACACCCAATGTATCGGGCGCGACAAGTGGTAAGCTGACAAACATGAGTCCAGCGACAAAGGCGACCCAACCCACAGCTTTCACCAGTACTTCCATCAGAAGTCTCTCCTAAACACGATACCAGCGGGCAATTAGGCCCTTCCTTGCCGGAAAGTCAAACGTCGCCGGGCGCCAATCAATAGGCTTGTCAGGCATATGGATTTTTGCCCTTTCTCAGATTGATGCGGATGGGAACGCCTTTCAACCCGAAATCACTGCGCAGGCCATTGATCAGGTATCGCTTATAGCTGTCCGGTAAATCCCGCGGTTGGGAACAAAAAAGCACAAAAGTCGGCGGGCGAGCGCGTGCCTGGGTAATGTAGCGCAATTTGATGCGCCGACCGGAGGGCGCTGGCGGCGGATGTCGATCGAGCTGAAAGTCGAGCCACTGGTTCAGTTTGGCTGTCGAAATGCGACGATTCCATATGAAATAGACTTCCATCACCGCAGGCATCAGCTTCCCGATCCCGGAGCCGGTCTTGGCTGACAGCGTGATGACCGGTACGCCAGTCATTTGCGGCAACAATCGCTCCACTTCTTCGTTGAGGGCACGTCGGGCCGCTTGCTTGTCACGCACCAGGTCCCATTTGTTGACGGCGATCACCAGACCGCGGCCTTCGCTTGCCACTTGATCAGCAAGCGTCAGGTCCTGTTTCTCCAGAGCTTGGGTGGCATCCAGCAGCAGCACCACGACTTCGGCAAATCGTACGGCCCGGTGACCATCGGCGACGGACAGTCTTTCCAGCTTGTCGGTGACACGCGACTTGCGACGCATTCCGGCAGTGTCCCATAATTTGATCGCGGTCCCCTGCCATGACCAGTCGAGCGCAATCGCGTCGCGCGTAATGCCGGCTTCCGGACCAGTAAGCAGACGTTCTTCGCCGACCAGTTTGTTGATTAGGGTTGACTTGCCGGCATTTGGCCGACCAACTATCGCTAACCGAAGCGGCTTATCGGGACCAGCGACTTCCTCGTTGGGTTCGCCGGCCGGTTCACCAAGCATAGGCTGCAAAGCATCGTGCAGCTCGCTCAAGCCCTCGCCGTGGGCAGCCGACAAGGCCACAGGCTCACCCAAGCCGAGCGAATAGGCTTCCAACAGCCCGGCCTCTGCCGTCTTGCCTTCAGACTTGTTGGCCAGAACTATGACCGGCTTGCCATGCTTGCGCAGCAGTGCAGCAAAGTGCTCATCCAAGGGTGTGACGCCGCTACGGGCATCAATCATGAACAAACAGACATCCGCCTGGGCAATGGCCGCATCGGTTTGCTGGCGCATGCGACCTTCCAGACTGTCACCCCGGGCCTCATCCAGCCCAGCCGTGTCGATAATCTTGAAGCGAAGTCCGGCAAGCCGCGCGTCACCCTCGCGCCGGTCGCGGGTCACGCCAGGCCGATCGTCGACCAATGCCAAGCGCTTACCAGCCAGGCGATTGAACAGGGTCGATTTGCCGACATTGGGCCGACCGATGATTGCGACAGACGAGGGCATTTTGAAGTAGGGCTCGGCTCAACGCATGGCGACTAGCGTGCCGTCATCGGCAAGCAGGAAGACGGTTCCGTTGGCGATGACCGGCGCAATGAAGAATTCTTCACCGACATCTATCTTGTTGATCAACTCGCCGGTCTGCGGCGACATAGAGGCCAGCGTGCCCTTGGAACTGATTGCCAGCAGCCGGCCGCCACCGACGACGGGGCCTGACCATACGCCCCTGCCCGGCAAATTGGCCGACCAGCGGACACCACCATTGCGGCGTGCAACCGCGGCCATCGTGCGCTGACCGGCAATTATGAACACATAATCTCCAGCCACCCATGGGGTCTGAGTACCGGAGATTTCAATCGACCAGCGCTCTTCGCCACTCGCCAACTGGAATGACGCCATACGTCCAGCGTGGGATATGGCAAAGACCGCGCCGTCCTCGATCACCGGCCGGCCGGCAATATCATTGATCGTCGAGGCAGAATTGGTGACGCTGCGGCCGATCAAATTGTCACTCCATGCCAACAGACCCGTGCTGACGTCGAACGACAGAATGTCCCCCGTGGTATAAGGTACAGCGACAAAATTGCCGGAAACCGCCGGGCTGTTCGAGGCAATGATAGAAGCTTGCTGCGCAGTTCCCTGGTAGCGCCATAACTCACTGCCGTCGACGGTCGACAGCGCGTATACATCGTTGCCGACATTTGAAAAGAACAACCGGCCGTTGTCGACCGTCGGCGCCGAACGGATCGGCGCACCGAACGGTCGCCGCCAGACCTCCGCACCAGTTCCCGCATCGAGCGCCAGAACCTCTCCAAATGCGGTAGTGGCGAAAACTCGTGAACCGTCGGATGCCAGTCCGCCGCCAAATGCGCCTTCGCCGTCCTTGCCCTCTGGCGCCAACTGGCGTTCCCACACCGCCGCGCCGTTCTGGGTCGCAAAGGCGCGCACGGTTGCCTGGCTGTCAAGGATGTAGATGCGCCCACCGACCACGATGGGACTGGCGGTCAAGCGGCCGTCGCTGTCCGAACCCGTCCCGGCATCGATGGCCCAGGCCCGCTTGAGTTGACGTGATAGTGTCAGATTGTGCAGCGAATGGCTGGGCACGCCGCCAGGTTGAGACCAATTCGGATTAGTGACGGCTAACGGGATCGCAATTGGGTCTTCTGCAATTGCGCCCGAATCGGCAATGCCGGTGTTCGTCAGAACCGCCTCGCGGCGCCCCGCCAGCGGTGCCTCGGACTTGCCTAACAAATCATCGACCAGGTCGCCGCCGCCACACCCGGTCAACAGCACCGTGGCAAGAAAAATTGCTGGACCAGAGCGGAATGTATGCCGGCGCCACAGCAGCGACAAACTCTTGGTTTGATTTTGCTTCCGTCCCGTCATGATGCTTCAGTTCACTGTGCAGCCTTAGCCTTGGCGTCCAATTGCGGTTTCAAAACGGCAGCAAACAGCTGAGCGCGCTGTCGTAGACCCGCCGGTGTCAGCGGATCGTTGATCAACTCGCTCACCAACCGGTTGGCCTCGGCAAGATTTCCGACACGATAATGTGCCAAGGCGATAATTTCATGAGCCGATGCGCGCCAGGCGCTCCCCTCAACATCCAGACCAGCGAGCCTGGATTTTAGATCATCAGCAGAAGCCTGGCCAGCCAGCAAGTAGGCCGCGCGCACCCGGGCCAGGTCCCGCAACGCGCCGTCGGCGGATGTATCGGCAGCAATGGTGTCGTAAATCTTCACCGCATCTTCACGGCGGCCTTGTTCTGCGGCCAGTCCAGCCTGCTGCAAGCGCGCCAGAAGCGCATAACCGCCATGGCTGCCTGAGGCGATTGCGGCATAAGCGTTGATGGCCTCGCCGGTTTTGCCATCTCTGGCAAGTCGCATGGCATCAGTATAGGCCGCACCGGCCTTTTCGCTGGCCTGTTTTTGCCAGTATTGCCAACCCTTTATGCCGGCTACTCCAAGCACCACGCCAACACATGCGGCCATGACCAGATTGCCATAGCGTTTCCACAGCTTTTCAACTTCTTCGCGGCGGACTTCCTCATCCACCTCGCGAAATAGCGAGTCGTCACTCAACCGGCTTGCTCCTATTACGGATGCCAAACGGCATCCCCCTCACCCATCCCCATGAGTAAAAGGATTGAATATGCGGGTAGATTACTGCGGTGACCAAATCAAGGCAAATCTATTGCACGGCCCGTTCAGCTCTTGCAGGCACGGCCTATTGGCGGCAAGTTGTCGTCAGTCCATGCAAACAAATAGAAGAGTTGAAATATGCCCGGACCATTCGATGGTGTCCGAATCATCGATCTGACCTCCATGGTTTCAGGACCATTGGCAACGATGACGCTTGCTGATCAAGGTGCTGATGTCATCAAGGTGGAAGCACCTGACGGCGGCGATTACTCACGCCATGTGGCAACGCGGCGTGGCGGGTTTTCCGCCTCGTTTATCAACAATAACCGCAACAAGCGCTCGGTCATCATCGATCTGAAGAAGCCGGAAGGTCTCGAGACCCTAAAAAGGCTTGTTTCCGGTGCTGACGTGGTGGTGCAGAACTTTCGTCCCGGCGTAGCCGAGCGAATCGGGATTGGCGAGGCAGCGGCGCGTGCGGTCAATCCGTCGATCATTTATGTGTCGATTTCCGGCTTCGGCTTTACAGGTCCCCTGGCGCAAAAGCCGGTGTTCGATCCACTGATCCAGGCCGTCTCAAGCCTTACAACAGTCCAGGCAGGATCCGATGATCAACGCCCGCGGCTGGTGCGAACCATTCTGCCTGACAAACTGACCGGCGTTCAGGCCTCGCAGGCCATCGCCGCGGCGCTGTTTGCCCGCGAACGCACCGGAATTGGCCAGCATGTCACCCTTTCGATGCTCGACGCGCTGGTGTCGTTCTTGTGGAGCTCCGACATGGGTGGGCACACATTCGTCGGCGACGAACCTGATGTCGAAGCGGCGCAATCGTTCATTGATCTGATCTATGAGAGTGCCGATGGCTATGTGACGGTCGCGGCCATGCATGACAAGCATTGGCACGGCCTGGCCCGGGCGCTGGAGCGTCCCGATTTTTTGACAGATGATCGGTTTGAAACGCCGGAATCCCGCGATGTTTACAAGGATGACCGGATCAGCCTGACCCAAGAGGCGCTAAAGCGCTTTACGACTGCTGAGCTTCTCGAACGCCTGGAAGCAGAGGATGTGCCCTGCGCGCCTGTTCTTACGCGCCGCGAGATGCGCCACCATCCGCAAATCGCGGCAAATGGCATTATCATCGAAACCAAACATGACCACGCTGGACAACTTCGCCAAGCCCGCTCGCCTGCCCAGTTCTCCGAAACCGAAGCGGAGATACGTCGCGGCGCGCCAGTCTACGGTGCGCACACACGCGAAGTGCTCGCTGGCTGCGGTTTCAGCGACGAGGAGATCGCTGGTCTTGAGTATACCGGTGCTGTCACACAGGCAAAACTCGATAGAGCAGACTAATGATTGATTTCTACTACGCGCCGACCCCGAATGGCTGGAAGGTAGCCATCATGCTGGAGGAGTGCGAGCTCGCCTATCAGACCACGCTTTTGCGGTTGTCCGAGGGCGACCAGTTCAAGCCTACCTTTCTGGCCATCAGCCCGAACGCAAAGATGCCGGCGATCGTCGATCATGAGGTGGAAGGTGAACCGGTCAGTGTTTTTGAAAGCGGGGCAATTCTTTACTATTTGGCAGAAAAGACCGGCCGGTTCATGCCGATGGATGCGGTTGGCCGCAAAGAAACGCTTGAGTGGTTATTCTGGCAGGCCGCTAATCAGGGGCCGATGGCCGGTCAACTTAGCCACTTTGTCAACTATGCGCCGAACGGTCAGGACTATTCCCTGAAGCGCTATCGCGGAGAATATGACCGCAATCTTGCGGTGCTAGAACAGCGGCTGGAGGGGAGCGAGTACATACTGGACAGCTACTCCATCGCCGACATGATGGCATTTCCGTGGGCGTTTATTGCCAAACCGCTCAGCGCTTCGCTGGACAAGTTTCCCAATGTTGCGGCCTGGCGCGGGCGAATTAAGGAGCGGCCAGCGGTGCGCAATGCGATCAATCTTTACAAGGATCAGCAGAACCGCGGCGAACAGAACGCGCAGAACAATAGCCTATTGTATAACCAGACCGCAGACCATCTGATGGGTGTAAAGCGTTAGGGTGCTACCGAATTGAGCCACTCGATGTCATCCTTGGGCTCGATCTGAGGCTGCAAGTAAACGCTTGTTTGTCCGATAGGTGGGCTCTCGGCTCAAGCCGGGAATGTCAAATTGGGAAATATAGCGGAGATGGCATCACCGAATTCATCATCGCACATTTGGTTCTACCGTCCTCACTCCTTGGTATCATAGGTGTGTTCCGGCGCCGGGAACGTGCGGGCCCTGACCTCGCCGGCATAGGATTTGATGGCGCGCTCGATGGCATTGCCAACCTTGCCGAACTCCTTGACGAATTTCGGCACTCGGGGGCTGAGACCCAGCATATCCTCCATTACCAGGATTTGGCCGTCGCAATTGGGCGAAGCGCCGATGCCGATGGTGGGGATTGGTATGGCGGCAGTAATCCGCTCGGCAAGCGGTGCCGCCATGGCTTCCAGCACCACAGCAAAGGCGCCGGCCTCGGCAACTGCATTTGCGTCTTTTTCGATGGCGGTCCACTGACCTACGCTACGGCCTTGCGTCTTGAAGCCACCAAGAACGTTGACTGACTGAGGGGTCAACCCGATATGGGCCATGACCGGAATTCCGCGTTGCACCAGATAGTCAATGGTTTCCGCCATCCGGGCACCACCTTCTAGCTTGACTGCTCCACAGTTGGTTTCCTTCATGATGCGGGCGGCATTCCTGAAGGCTACCGGCGAGCTCTCCTCATATGTGCCGAATGGCATATCGACCACGATAAGGGCCCGCTTTGAACCGCGAACGACGGCCTTGCCGTGCATGATCATGAGATCGAGCGGTACCGGCACGGTCGATTCGAAACCGTACATGACCATGCCTAGCGAGTCGCCGACGAGCAGGAAATCGACATGCAGGTCGGCAATAGCTGCCGTGTGGGCATGGTAAGCCGTCAGCGAGACAACCGGCACACCACCCTTGCGCGCGATGATATCTGGCGCAGTGATGCGTCGAACGTGCTTTCGGATCGACATGGCTGTGGTTTTACCGCGGGGGCCCGGGGGCTTCAATGATCACGACATGTTCATTTCAGTTGTAGCACCGGCACACCGATGATGATGCCATGCAACTGGATCACCAAGCCATACAGCGCAGCGCCACCGAGCAGCGACAATACGTCATGGCCGTCGCGAACTTCAGGGCTTGGCCGATATCCATAGATCAGACCCATGATTAGGTGACTGAAACCGTATAAAGCAAGACCGCCAAACAAGATCAGACTAGCCCAATCGCCGTTCGAGAAGAGATGTCCCAGCCCCCAACACATCACACCGACGGCCAACGGCAGTCGCAAAATTTGGCGCAGTAGACCCCGAAAGATAAAAATGCCGAGACACAGGAAGGCCAACAATACGAACCCAAACGTCGCATAGAAGCCCCAAACCGGCGGATCATAGAGCGGAATGAATTCGGCCATTCGCCAGCCAACGATAATGAGGCCGAGGGCGGCAAGTGAGGCGATGCCGAAGATTGCGTGGTAGGTCGAACCAAATCGATCCAGAAGCTTATGCTTCAAAACCGGACTTGCAGGGATCAGATGAAACAACGCGAACAGAACAATGGCTGCGGCCAGCAATGTCATAAGAACAGCGGTATGCCGACCATGTACTGATGCAACCAGGCAAAGAACAAGAATGCGACGATGCCCACAATGACAGCAACGATGTCACCCTTGATCTCAGGGTCGTGTGTTGGGATCTTGCCTTTTGCCAATCCGATCAGAATGTCGAGCAACGCATAGGCCAGAAAACATGCGAAGAGTATGACCGCCGTCTGGCGGCCGTTCGACAGCAAATGCCCGAGCGACCATAGCGCAATGCCGATGGACATTGGGTGACGTAACCAAAGCTTCAGATAACCTTTGCCGTGAAAGGCGCCCAGGCTGATGAAGCCAGCAAGAATCAGCACTGTCGAGACCGGTCTCGTCCAATCGGGCGGCCAATAGACCGGGAACGCACCGGGGCCTGAGCGTAACATGGAAAATCCCCAGATAGTGACGCCGAGTCCGATGACCGAAAGCAAAGCGAACAGCCCTTTGTAGGGGTTGGCACCTATGGCCTTCTGCAAAGCTGGCTTGAGTGGCGTCATCGGAACCAGATGCACACCGAAGAAGAGGATCAAGCCGACGATAAATACCGTCATGGATTTGCTCCGGATTTCCTGAACTGATTAGAGTCGGGTAGACTGGGCTGTGATAGACCGATTCACCAGGTCGAAGCCATGGCCATTGATGAAAAACTGGCACGGAAAAGACTGAACGCACGAAAGAGCGAACTGGAAGAGCTATCGGCACTCTCATTGGGCGACCGGGCAACGGTGACGCTCGACCAACAGTCGGTCGGCCGCCTGAGCCGCATGGACGCTATCCAACAACAGGCTATGGCACAGGCCCAGGAGCGGGCCCGGGCGGCAGAACTCGTGCGCATCGGGCAAGCCCTGCGGCGCCTCGAGGAAGGTGAATACGGTTACTGCCAGAAATGCGGTGAAGAAATCCCATCCAAGCGGCTGGAGATCGATCCGTCCGCAAGCAGCTGTGTAAAATGTGCCAGTGGCTAGAGCGTGTCTTTCTCATGTGGAATCATTTGACCGCGTTCCTGCGTGTGCTGGCTAGGCATGCTTCGCGCCGTGCTCTGGTTGGCCACAAGCGGAGCATAACGACGTCCAGCGGGCGCAGAAACACGGCCTTCGGTGGCCCAAATCCGGCCATCGGACGTCGTTACCGAACTTG
>JAEKFU010000092.1 GCA_016522385.1 Pseudomonadota bacterium | reverse complement strand
ACGGCCTTTCTGAGACTTGGCTCCCCGGGCCGGACTCGAACCAGCGACCCAGCGGTTAACAGCCGCTTGCTCTACCAACTGAGCTACCGGGGATTACGGTGGCTCGCTATAGCAAACCCGCTCCCGTAATGAAAGGGTAAAATCGTCTCCGGTCTAGGGTCGGTTGAGATTCACGCGGCGGTTCGATGAATATTGTGACCCTTGCAAAAGCCACAATTGCTGCCTAACTCGCAACCCATGGCGATCATCCGATTTGGCCAACGCACTTATCAGCTGCCGACCAGCAGGCTAATCCGCATTCCGATTGGCGTATTGTTGATCCTGAGCGGCTTGGTGGGATTCTTACCGGTGTTGGGCTTCTGGATGATCCCGCTCGGTCTGATTGTGCTGTCGGTCGACATCCCGGTAGTACGGCGCTGGCGCCGGCGGGCAACCGTCAGGCTGGGTATCTGGTTGCGGCGACATTTTCCGGGACTGGCCGCAAAGCTGGGCTTCAATCACGGGCGGCCGAGATAACGCTCTATTCGGGAATCCAGTGCGTATCGGCCGTGACAGCCAATTGCTGCAGTCACGTCAACAGCAACTCACTGCCCGAATTGCGCACAGGTTCTCGCTGCATCAGTCGCCAATCAACCGTCGATCTTCACATACTCGAAATCGCCCGGTTGGTTGTTGATGCCGACCTTGGGCGGCGCGATCCAGCTGGCGAATTTGCCGGGCTCGACCTCCGGCACCATCAGCGACTGGATATAGTCGCCATCTTCCTTTGACGGCAGCCAATCTGAGCGCCTCTGCGACCAATCCGCGTCACTTAGCAGATCGCCTGTCGGGCTGACCTCGGCATCCTTGAACTCGCCGATCTGGCGGTTAAAGGCAGCATTTGGTAAGTTGATTGCAAAGTCGACACCGGACTTGGTGATCGTGTTGTTCCACAATGCAATGCCTTTGCCGCAATCATGCACGTAGTCGTCGCGCAGGCGCGTATTGAGCGCGGTCACGGCTGGTTCCTCGGTGACCTTGATTTCGCCATCCACGAGCCGGCTGACAGGATAAGTGGCACTGGCGAGCGTGTGGTCATCCTGCAGCCTGTTTTCCTTAAAACGCCCTTTAACGCTGGCGTGGAAACTGTTTGCAGCGTTGGTCGAAATCTCAGAGCCGAACAGGTCAAGCGACAACGAGAAGTGCAGATTGGCCTTCTTCTGGATAGTCGGCAGATCGATGACGCCAAACGCGCGAACGGCGTTAATATCATACGGGTCCTCAATACCGGCCTGATTCATGGCATCGCAGGTGCGCTGGATGATGCGTTGCACGCCGGTGGCGCCGACAAACATGTGATGCGCCTCTTCAGTCAGCATGAACCGGCAGGTGCGTGATAGGGGATCGAACCCGGATTGTGCCAGCGCCTCCAGCTGCATCTTGCCATCACGGTCGGTGAAGGTGGTGAACATGAAAAATGACAGCCAATCGGGGGTCGCCTCGTTGAAGGCGCCGAGCATCCGCGGATGGTCTGCATTGCCGGATTGACGTCGTAGCAACTCATCGGCCTCTTCACGTCCGTCTCGACCGAAATACTTGTGCAGCAGATAGACCATGGCCCACAAATGCCGTCCTTCTTCAACATTTACCTGGAACAGGTTGCGCATGTCATAAAGCGACGGCGCGGTTCGTCCCAGATGGCGTTGCTGCTCGACCGATGCCGGTTCCGTATCACCCTGAATGACGATCAGCCGACGCAGCATGGCGCGATATTCGCCGGGTACCTCTTGCCAGGCCGGTTCGCCAGCATGCTCGCCAAACGGAATCTTGCGGTCTTCCTCCGGCGGCGCCAGCAAAATCCCCCAGCGATACTCCGGCATTCGCACGTAGTCGAACACCGCCCAGCCATCCGTCTCGACGCTGACCGCGGTACGCAGATAGACCAAGGCGTCCTGGAACCCTTCCGGACCCATGTTCATCCACCAGTCGAGATACCCTGGATGCCATTTCTCAAGCGCCTTGAGCACGCGCCGGTCATCGCCCAGGGCAACGTTGTTGGGAATTGAGGTGCTGTAGTCGACATTCATTTGCACAGGCATCGGAAATACTCCTGATTCAGACTCGTCTGGTATCGAATTTGGCTCTCTGACCGGAACCATAGCGCTTCAAGGCGCCTTCTTCGCCGACAGCATTGGGCCGCTGGAATATCCAGTTCTGCCAAGCGGTCAGGCGGCCGAATATCTTGGTCTCCATGGTCTCTGGGCCGGCAAAGCGCAGGTTGGCCTCCATTCCCGTGAGCGCGTCGGCGGAGAAGCTGGCGCGTTCCTCAAGGAAAATTCGCACTTCGTCTTCCCAGTCGATGTCGTCAAAGGCGAAGGTCACAAGGCCAAGCTCATCAGCCCGTAAAGCATCGATTGGTGTGCCGATAAGGGTTTTCAGCTCGTCAAGGTGTTCGGGTTCTGCCAGGAACCTTGTCGCCAGGCGCGACAAGGCGTTGCCCATCGGATAGCCGGCAAAATTGCTGTCACTAAGGGTTATGGTTGGTGGGGGGCGGTTGTCACCTTCAAATTCACCCTCCAGCATGTAGGTGCGATCGGCCGCATACAAGATCTCGCAGAGTAATCCGGCAAAGCAACTGCCCGGCTCAACCAATGCGACTAGGGTCCTTGACGTCATGTCGATGCGCTTGAAGACACGTTTCCAGTATTGCCGCACTTCGTTGATCAGCCAGTCACCGGCATGAGCGTTCAAAAAGCGGTCATAGGAAAGCACATCGTCACTCGAACCAACCGAGCGGAATTGAA
>JAEKFU010000521.1 GCA_016522385.1 Pseudomonadota bacterium | reverse complement strand
GTGCATGCTTGGCCGGAGCGTAGTCTAAGCCGGTGGAAAAACCGATAGCACCAGCTTCGAGTGCTTCGGTAAGCAACTGCTTCATGGCGCCGATCTCACCATTTGTGGCGGGGCGATCGAGACGGTCCATAACGTTTACCCGCAAGGTCGAATGGCCACACAGGCAGGCGGCGTTCACAGCGATGCCCACGCCAATGAGTTTGTCGATATAATCGGCAAATGCCGGATATGCGTATTGCTGCTGATTGCCGATCAGGTCAAGCGGTGGCGGCGGTCGTGCGTCAGGTGTCAAGGGAGCAAGCGATACGCCGCAATTGCCGGCTACCACGGTGGTGACCCCCTGGCTGGTCTTTGGTGACATGGCCGTATCGATGAGCGCACGGTCGTCATGGGTGTGCACATCGATGAAACCGGGCGCGAGCGCCAGGCCCTCAGCGGCGATCTCGGTGCCGGCAGAGCCGGCAGGGATGTTACCAATGGTGGCGATCCGGCCGGCGTCAATGGCAAGATCTGCCGTGTCCGGCTCATTTCCGCTCCCATCATAGATGAGGGCGTTCTTGATAACGCATTCGTAGGTCGCCATGTTGAACCTTCCGCATGGGATGGCTTCATATGAAGGAGGCGCCGCCGGTCCAGGTTGCCCAGAACAATAGGCCACCAACCAGGGCGATGAAAAGACCGCCAAAAAACTTGAGGGCAAAGGCGGTGCGAGCGAGCCAAAGCGAACTACCGCTGGCAAGCTGCATGGCTAGATTGCGCGAAGTGACCGCAATGCAGGCAATGGCTGAGACAGTAATAGCGGTGCCAATGGCCATAACGAGTGTTGAGGCGATGCCTGCCCAGTAAATGCCAATCGCGCTGGAGGCGAGCAGGGCAAGGATGGCGCCGGAACAGGGTCGGATGCCAACCGCAAAGGCAATGGCAAAAGCGCGCCTTAGCGACCAGGCGCCAGTGACATCGGCGGCGCCCGGCATGTGGCCGTGGCCGCAGTCGCAATCAGCGCCATGCGAATGATTATGATGATGGTGATGGCTGTGGCCTGCTGGTGCGGCCACCATGGTCGGCCGCATGGCCTGCCAGATCAGATAGAGCCCCAGCATGGTGATCAAGGCATAGCTGGCGGTTTCCAGCAGCCCGGCAATGTTGCGGGCGCTTGAGCCAACGCTCCTGACGGCCAGCAGGAGGATTGAGACGAGGGCTATGGCGGTCATAGCCTGGACAATGGCGGCCATGAAGGCAACCACTACGCCGCGACGCAACTGGTGTTCGTTTGCCAGCAGCCAGGCGGATATGACGGTTTTACCGTGGCCCGGTCCGGCGGCATGGAAGATGCCGTAACCGAAGCTGAGCAATATCAGGGTCCAGGCGGCGGTCCAACGGGCATCGCCTGTGCGGATGTTGCGTAAGGTAGTCTGCATCGAACGCGTGAATTCACGTTGCTTGAGGTTGATCCAGCCGGTTGGGTCCGACCAGAAAGTCGGCGGTGCGGTGCGTGGCCTGACCAGCAGTTTGGACGGATCGATCTTGGTTTGCACCAGTATGAGGGGGCGAGGCGCTTTGGCGCCCTCGCTTGAGCCGGCTGTGCCCGGCACTGCCGCCAAAATCAGCAACGCAAGTGCAATCAGCAGCAGTTTCATTTAGTTCTGTGCCGTTTTGGGCTTGCAGGTTACGGTTACCGGCTGGGCGAACAGGCTTCCGAAATCCTGCTCGGTTTCAGGTTGCCAGTCGGCGGACTTCTCGCTCAGCATTTGCCGGGTTGCCGCGGTTTCTTCATCGGATGGCGGTTGCTTGAGTTCAACCGCGCAGTTGATCGGTTTCTTGCCAACCGATGAAATTGCGGAGTCGTCTGGGTAATCGATGGCGATGAAGAAACTGGGATCGTAAATCATATAGCTGAAGTTGCCCTTGGTGGGGTCGATCGGCTGTTTCAGTGGAACCGTGAAATACATCTTCAAGATGTCGTCGGTGTGGATCTGGCCATATTCGGTTACTTCACCGTAAGCGACCTTTTCCTTGCCCAACTTGGCGTAGACGAAATAGTCGTAGTCCTTCAGCGCCGTGAGATTCTCACGCGCCAACGGCTCCAATTCTCCGGCGGAATAAAATCCGTCCTCATTCGCATCAAGACCTTCGATCGCGACAGCCGAATAGTCTTTGTCAAAAGCCCATTCGACAGCGATGGCGATTATCTTGCCGTCATCATTGAAGACAACATCGGAGCGGTTCTGGATCCAGACATGTGGATGCGCTGAAGCTGTGGCACTGCCCAGCAACACAAGTGTCAATGTCAGCGCAGCGGTGCTGCGGAAGCCGTTTTTGGGCATCGGAGCAAACATCCTGTAAGGTTCGATTCACACGGCACAATGATGACCGAATCGGGCAGAAAAGTGAAGTGGTCGCGAAGTTCTGACTGCTATATTGACCTCAGCTTAAGCATTCGCGCATGTGTTGCAGGCGCCGCGGATTTCGATGGTGGTCTTGGCGACATTGAACTTGTGATCCCGGGCCCAATCCGTCAGATGTCTCGAGACGGCGGCATCGGCGAACTCCGACACCTGGCCGCAGTTCTCGCAAATGGCAAAGGCAATCAGGCCGGCTGTGTGGCATTGTTCGTGGCTGCATGCAACAAAGGCATTCATGCTTTCCAGGCGATGGATCAGGCCCGCATCGAGCAACTTGTCCAACGCCCGATAAACCTGCAGCGGGGCGCGAAAGCCGTTGTCGCGCAGTTGATCGAGGATTGTATAGGCGCTCATTGGGGTTTTCGCCCGGGCGAGCGTCTCAAAGACCAAAGCCTGGTTCTTGGTGAGTGCGGCGATGGCAGTGGTCATGGTCATGTTCCTGGTTCGGAAGTAGCAGGCGGTTTCCTGCCTGGATAGGTCACAAGGCTGAGTAGAAACAGCGTCAACGCGGCGACCACGATTGATGGCCCTGATGGGGTATCGAATTTGAGCGAGCCGAAAAGGCCAGCGGCGACTGCCAGAGCACCGATCAAAGACGCATAGACGGCCATTTGTTCCGGCGTTGAAGCAAAGCGCCGGGCTGCGGCGGCCGGAATGATCAGTAACGAGGTGATCAGCAGTATGCCGACGATTTTCATTGCCATGGCGATGACACTGGCCATCAGCAGCATAAAGATGATGCGGGCGCGTTCCGGATTTAATCCTTCGGCCTGGGCCAGCTCGATATTGACCGTGGCGGCCAGCAGCGGTCGCCAGATGGCGATCAGAACGGCAAGCACAACGATGCCGCCGACATAGATTATGGCAATATCCAAGCGTGAAACGGCCAAGATGTCACCGAACAAGAAGCCCATCAGATCGACGCGCAGCGAGGTCATGAATGCGATGATGACAAGGCCAAGAGCAAGGGTCGAATGCGACAGGATGCCGAGCAGCGCATCGGTCGGCAGCGCATTACGGCTCTGCAGCGCCAAAAGTACCAGGGACGCGGTTACAGCAACTGCGAACACTCCAACAATCAGCGAAATATTGAGTAGAAAGGCCAAAGCAACGCCAAGCAGTGCCGAATGAGCCATCGTGTCGCCGAAATAGGCCATGCGGCGCCAAACGACATAGCAGCCGAGAGGCCCAACGGTTAAGGCAAGGCCGCTGCCTGCAATTATGGCGCGAATGAAAAAGTCATCAAGCATGGTCATGCACGTTTTCAGAGGGCGACACTGCAGATTCGTGATGGTGGCCATCGTCGGGATGGCAATGGTCGGTAATCGAGCCGTCGGCATGGCGCACACGCCCGTCGGGCAAGTGAGTGTGGTCATGGTGATGACGGTAAATGGCTAGCGTCTCGACAGCGCGTTGGCCGAAGAGTTTGACGTATTCGGGATTGGAGGCGACTGCTTCAGGCGTGCCGGTGCAGCAGACATGGCCATTCAGACAGATCACCGTGTCGGTTTCAGCCATCACCATATGAAGGTCGTGCGATATCAGCAGGATGCCGCAGCCGGAGGTTTGGCGAACGTCCTGGATTAGGTTGTATAATTCGATCTCACCGGCAAAATCGATGCCTTGAACCGGTTCATCAAGGACCAGCAATTCGGGCTTGTTGATCATCGCCCGCGCCAGCAGGGCGCGCTGAAACTCACCGCCGGATAGGTGCTGGACCGGTGCGTCCAACAGTCCGGGTATACCGACCACCTGCAAGGCGTCTAGAATGGCGCTGCGGGTATGCCGGGATGCAATGGTCATCAAGCGACGCACAGTGAGAGGCAGCGTCGGGTCGATCGACATTCTCTGCGGGACATAACCGATCGTCAGACCGGTACGCCTGGTCACCGAGCCTTCGTCGTGACGGATTAGGCCGATGGCCATCCTTGCTGTCGTGCTTTTGCCTGAGCCGTTGGGACCGACAAGCGTCACGATCTCTCCGGCATGGACGCTCAGATCGATCCCACGCACCAGCCATCTGCCATTGCGGCAGATTCCGGCGCCTTGCATCGAGATCAGACTATCGGATGGACTGTGCGTCAACGGCTTGTTTCCGGCTTCAGATTCGCTCTTGTGACACAGTATGGCAAATGTTATAGCATTACGCAATTCTTGTAATGAAATAACATATCGTATTGTCTGCCGAAAGGAGTGTTGTGCATATGAAATCGCTCAGAACATTGGCGATGGCGGCTGGCTTGAGTGCGATTCCGATATCTACACAGGCATTTGAAAGCGGCGATGTAGTAACCTCTATCAAGCCGGTACATTCACTGGTGTCTGCGGTTATGGAGGGAATTGGCAAGCCGCATCTGATCGTTCAGGGAAGCGACTCACCGCACACCTATAATCTGCGCCCGTCCGGTGCCGCCGCCTTGCAACGTGCCAAAGTCGTGTTCTGGATTGGCCCCGAGATGGAGAGCTTTATGGAGACCTCCATCGGGTCCTTGGCGTCGGAGGCACATGTAGTGGCCTTTTCGGACAACACGGCACTGGCCAAGCTTAAGTTTCGAGAAGCGGGACCTTTTGAATCCGATGCAGGTGATGAGCATGGCGAGGAGGAAGTACACGGCCATGGCGGCTTCGACATGCATTTCTGGCTTGATCCCGAGAATGCCAAACTGATGGTACGCGACATTGAAGAAACACTAATCACCATTGATCCGGGCAATATGGAGACGTACCAATCCAATGCCAAAACCGTGCGCGACAAGATCTCGGCACTGCAACAGGAAATCATTGCTATCGTCGCACCGGTCAAGGACCGGCGGTTCGTCGTCTTCCATGACGGCTATCAGTATTTCGAAAAGCGTTTTGATTTGACAGCCGCCGGATCGATAACGGTCAGTCCAGAAAAACTGCCGGGCGCCAGGCGTTTGAAAGAGATCCAGGAAAAAATCAGGATGCTCGGTGCAACTTGCGTGTTTGTCGAACCGCAGTTCAAGCCAAGACTGGTTGACACCGTCACGGAGGGAACCGAGGCCAAATCGGGTGTGCTGGACCCGCTCGGCGCAGGTCTTGGCAACGGCCCGGCTCTTTATTTTGTGCTCATGCGCAACATGGCCCAGTCAGTGAGGGACTGCCTGTCTCGATCCAGCTGATGTCAGTGCTGGCGCGCGATGTCGTTGCCACAAAAAAATATCAAAGACGCGAAGTGGGAGGGGCTTCGCGTCTTTGACGGGGTGTGCCGTGTATATGCAGAGGGAGGGTGGGAGATCCACGGCACCGGGGGATTTGAGAGGAAGACGCGAGGGCGGGAGGTCATCGTGAGAGGGAAAGCCCCCGCGCCTTCCGGGACGCTGCAGTTGCATTCAGTCCTAACCAGCGCTGCAGCGAATGATCTGTTTGGGTCGAACCTCCTCAAATTCGTGCTGTATCCGTCTGTGTTGACTGCAACCTAAGACGGGTACTGGCGCGGCGATGTGCATTTCGTCACATGGCGAACACAGCACTTCAAAGATACAGGTTGGATTGAGGCTTGCAGGCGGCGCCGCGGCGTCGCAGGATGGGGCATGAGCCGGATTAGAGATGTCCCACTGTTTGCAGAGTTGAGCGAAGCCCAGGCTGAACGGCTTGACAGGCATTGCCGATGGGCGAGCCACGAAGCCAACGAACTGATCGTCGACTATGGTGAGCCGACGAGCGAAGTGCGCTTCGTGCTCAAGGGAAAGGTGCGCATTCTTTTGCGCACCCCGACGGGCAAGGAGGTTATTCTCGCCGAGATGGGGCCGGGGCAGTATTTCGGCGAAATGGCAGCGATCGATGGGTCGAGCCGGTCGGCGAATGTCTCGGCGCTGGAACCATCGGAGATGTGTATAATGCCGGCCAAGGTGTTCGTCGAAGCGGTTACCGAGATACCCGAACTGAGCTTCAGCGTGATGAAACGATTCAGCTCGCGGGTGCGCGAATTAAACCATCGTCTGGGCGAGCATGCGTTCCTGACCACCCGGCAGCGGCTGTGTGCGCAATTGCTGCGTTCGTCGAAGCGGCGGGCCCAGGCGCCCGAGCAGCGAATTGTATCGCCGCCGCCGTTGCAAAAGGATCTCGCCGACCACATCGGCACGCAGCGCGAGGTGGTGACCCGCGAACTATCTGCGCTGAAGCGAGCGGGTCTACTCGATTCGACGCGCGGTGGCCTTGTCCTGCTAAAACCGGACGGCCTCAACCGGATCATATCCGACGCGCTAGCCAAATGATCGCAAGTGCCGATTGGTCCTAGAGCTTTTCATGTTGAATTGGAATCAATTCTGCTTGTTCCAGGGCGGGCGACTTTCCGGCAAATCCGGCGCATTGCTCCTTGCCCGTATCCAGATACGACCTGCGGACCAATACTTAACCTTGCCAAAATAACTGCTCCGTCGGAATGGTTCCAAATCAACATGAATCGCACTAGATGCCTTCTACAGCGAGCATCTGAAATTCGGCGGCCCCAGCACGGGCAGCGCGCGCCTGGCGGTATTCCGGGGAGTCGTAGAACTCTCTGACACGCTCGACCGAGGGAAACTCGAGCACCACGATTCGGCGGATTTCCGAATCGCCTTCGAGGACTTCGGTATGGCCGCCGCGGGCGAGGAACTTGCCACCATAGGCGGCAACGGCCTTCGGCGACAAGGCCTTGTAGTCTTCGTATTTCTCCGGATTGGTGACGTCTACTCGGGCGATAACATAGGCGGACATGGCGATTTCTCCCGTGACTATTCGGCTATTGCCTTGGAAAAACTGATCGGGTCCGTATTGGCACCGCAAACGACGACGCCAATTCTCTCATGTTCTGCGTGTCGATAGGCTCCCGACAACAGCGCTGCTAGAGCCGCTGCGCCGCCCGGTTCGCTGACCAGCCGCAACTTCGCCCACAGCCAGCGCTGGGCCGCGCCGATGTCGTCATCGGTGACAAGAACTGTCTGGTCGATGTTTGCCTGGGCGATGGGAAACATCAGCTCTCCGACACTTGCAGCACCGAGCGAATCAGCGGCAATACCGGATGGGTTTATGGTGACCCGGTGACCCTGCTGAATTGAATCGTGCAAAGTGGGGCAGTTTTCCGGCTCGACGGCGATAATTCTTTTTCGGCCGCCATACCAGGCAGCGGTGCCACCGATCAGGCCGCCGCCGCCAACCGCAACTAGTACTACATCAAGGTCGGGCGCCTGCTGCTCGATTTCCCTGGCCAGGGTGCCCTGGCCGCAAAGGGTCGCTTCGGCGTCATAGGCGTGAATCGGCATGGCCCCGGAGTCACTTTCGTACTGCCGGCAGAGTTCCAGCGCTTCGGCGTAATGTGTCCCCTTGACGGTTATTTCGGCGCCATAGGCCTTGATTTTGTCGATCTTGGCCGGTGCGCTGATCTCGGGCACGAAAATGTGCGCCGGTACGCCCAGGGCCTGCGCGGCAAAAGCAACGGCGGCGCCATGATTGCCACCTGAGGCGGCTGTGACACCGGCCGTAGGCAGGTCGCCTTTCAAAAGGTTGGAGAATGCACCCCGTGCCTTAAAAGAACCGGCATGTTGCAGAAGCTCGAGTTTCAGGGTGACCGGTTGCTCTATATTGTTGACGTTAACGTCAATTATGGGTGTGCGGCGGATATGGCCGGCAATACGCTCATGCGCAGCGGCTATGGCCGAAGGGGAAATGTCAGTCATGGGTGCCAGCTATACTGCAATGCCGCCCGCCAATCATGCATTTATTTCCATGCGCAGACCACGAGCGTCGAGCGGAGGGTCGGGCGGCAACTGTAAATGCTCTGAGTTACGAAGCCGGCGGGCCGACCAGGCTGCCGCACAGGCGTCCAATACGTCGTCTTCAGCGGCTTCGGCGTGTTTCCAACCAGCCCGATTGAGTGAATCTATTGGGAAACCGGCCCGTCGTAGCAGGCCTCGGCGCAGCGCGATGCCTGCCGGATCAGGCCGGCTC
>JAEKFU010000505.1 GCA_016522385.1 Pseudomonadota bacterium | reverse complement strand
ACTTTGAGCGACTTGAAGGGGGCGACCCTACAGCGCCGCTCAAGGCTAGCCACAGACAAATTGGGCCACGCCAGCACCGCCGCAACCCTGATACTCAACAGACCTTAGAGCGCTGCAATTGCATTGGTCAGGTTTATGCGCGCCTGCGCTTCGAAATTTTCGATGAAGTGCTCGGTATTGTACAACCTCTGCCTTGTGAGAAATTCACACAGAATGTCCTTGCGCTTTTTTCTGAACAGGAAGTAGGGCACACGGCTGTATTCTTTCCTGATCGCCTTTTCAAAGCGTGAGTAGGTTTGTGGGCTCTCACCCAGGATCGAAAGATCAATATCGATCATGACTTCCTCGTCTTGCGATGATGTCCGCCCATGGCCCTGAGTGACCATGATCAATCTGTGGACACGTGATATCGCATCCTCAGGCACGGCGTTGTCTCGCAAGAACTGTGCAGCCCAATCGGCGCTGTCCAGTTCATTGCTCGACGAGAACGGATTGTAGATTGCGTCGTGAAACCATAGCGCCAGTTCGATTTCATGCGGCTTGTCGGCTTGAGCGGCTACTTCGTCCAGATGCCGAAGACATGCCGTAACGTGATCAATGTTGTGATAGTGCCGATGTTTTTCCGAGTATGCTTCCATCAATGAGGCGTAGGTGTCCGCATTGCAGGCTAGGCCAAAGGCGGACATCAGTTGTTGCCATCGTTCGAGGGTCATCGCGTTCCATCACTTGTCTGCAGTCTAACAAGTAAATTAATTCACGTGAGGGCACATGCCAGCTTCCTGATATCGTACGTTACTACAATCCGGCGCCCTAAAAGCGCACCGGCAGAGCTGTAAGGCCACGCACCATGGGCGTTTCGCGCCACTGCAGTTCGTTCGCCGGCGTTGCAAGCTGCAGATCGGGTGAGCGCTCAAACAGGCATGTGAAAGCAATTTCGGCCTCCAGACGGGCGAGTTGGTGGCCCAGGCAATAGTGAATACCGTCGTCGAATGCCACGTGCGGATTAGGTTCGCGTGTCATGTCGAACTGGTCCGGTGTCGCGAACACGCGTTCATCGCGGTTTGCCGATGCGATCACCGCGAGAACGAGATCAGCGCGGCGGATGACGTTGCCGCCGAGCTCGATATTCTGTGTGGCATATCTCTCCGTCGCGGTCTCCACTGGCGCGGTGAAGCGCAACAGCTCGTCTATGACGGTGTCCATGATGGCCTTATCGTCCACCAGATGCCGTTGTTGATCCGGATTTTCAAGTAACGACAATGTTCCCGAAGCGATCAGGTTTACGGTGGTCTCGTGACCAGCAATTATAAGAAGGACGATCATTGCAACCAACTCGTCTTCACTCAGCTGGTCACCCTCCTCGCCTGCCTCGACAAGTGCCGTAACCAGATCATCACCGGGCTGCGGCGGCGCGTGTGGATGCCACGAGCCGCAGCGGCGTTGTACTTGGCGGCGATGCGAAGCGGTCTTTCGCGCCGTCTCGATAGTCGGCAAATGCCGTGCTGACCAGAAACCGTTGTTTGGCAGCGTCGTCGTCGAATTCAAGCAGGGCGATGAATTTGGTCGGATCGTCTGTTTCAAATGCGGTGTAGTGATATCCGCCATCGACGTTCACTTGCAACGCGCTGGCGAATGCCTGCAAAGCATCGACTTGTTCTGTCGCTCTGCCCTCCTTGACGTCATATTAAACCAGCAAGCTCATGTGCTTCCTCCTCGCTCAATACGGTCTTTGGTATAGACTATACCTGCAATATCTAACGGACTTCCGGTATTTAAGTGGCTGCTGGCGACTGTCAGGTCGCAGGCGACGAGACGGATGGAAGGACAAGAGACATCGCCACACCAACAGGGAGGCACAACAAGCATGACCGAGTGGAAACAGCTGCGCAAAGAGGCCGAGGCATTCCTTGTCGCCCACCCGGACGTGGGTCATCTGGATGCGTTCATCATTGATCTGGCCGGCAATGCAATCGGCAAGCGCTATCAAGCCGAGGCGATCCGGGATGTCTACAGTGCCGAAACGTCAATGTGTGCGGCGATGCAGCTGACCGATGTCAATGGCGAGTGTTGGGATGTCATGGGGTTGGGCTTTTCAGATGGCGATCCTGATGGACCAACGCGGCCCGTGCCCGGCACGCTGGCGCCGGTGCCCTGGGCGACTGTACCCCGGGCGCAGTGCCTTCTCAGATTGTTTGAGCAGGATGGCGAGACACCCGTGTGGTTCGATCCACGAACAGTGCTGGAGGCGGTCACCAGTCGATTTTCGGAATTGTCTCTGCAGCCGGTTGTGGCGATCGAGCTCGAATTCTACCTGATCGACAGCGCACCCGGCGAAACTGGCGGACCGCAACCTCCGGTCTCGCCGCGCACAGGCAAGCGGATTGAGCATGGCAAGGTCTTCGGGCTGGAGGAGGTCGAGGCATTCGGCGACGTTCTCGACGCCGTCGAAGCCTCGTGCAAGTCACAGGGCCTGCCGGTCACTACGCTAAGCAGCGAATACGGCCCAGGGCAATATGAGATCAACCTCAAGCATGTTGCCGATCCCGTATTGGCGGCAGACCATGCGGTGCTGATGCGCCGGGCGATCAAGGAAACCGCTCGGGCTGAAGGCTTCGATGCCACCTTCATGTCAAAGCCCTATGCCGACCTGCCCGGCAGCGGCCTGCAGGTTAATCTCAGTCTTTCCAGCAAGGATGGTACAAATGTTTTTGGCGAGACCGGATCGGACGGCGAGAAGTGTCTTGGTCACGCGGTGGCCGGCGTCCAAGCAGCCCTGCCAGAGTCCATGGCGGTGTTTGCGGCCAATTTCAACGCCTATCGCCGCTTTGCGCCGAACCAGTTTACCCCGGTCAATCTCGACTGGGGCGAGAACAACCGGTCGGTGGCGTTCCGCATACCGGCCGGCGAGACCCAAAACCGCCGCCTCGAACACCGCGCGCCCGGTGCTGACGCCAACCCCTATCTGGCAACCGCCGCCGTGCTGGCCGGTGTTCACCGCGGCCTCAGCGATAAACTGGAGCCGAGTGGAATAGAGATCGGCAACCGCAGCGAAGCAATCGACGATAATCTGCCGCGCACGCTGTGGCAGGCGCTCGATTGTTTGGAGCAGGGCGAGATCCTCAAGGACTATTTCGGCGCGCGCTATGTCGAAGCCTATGCGGCCAACAAAAGAAGCGAGTTCGAAGCGTTTTTGGCCGAACCGCTGCAACGTGAATATGACTGGTATTTGTAACCGACAGGTTAGGTCTAGATCAGGTTTGCCATGACCGTTGACAGCAAAGCTGAGCTGTACCTTGTCATTCGTGTGCCCACCACGGGACCCAGGGCCCTGATCGCAGCGCCGAACGAATTTACCACCGAGGCCGAAGCCCGCCAGAGAATTGCCTCAATTGAGTCAGAGCACAAGATGCAGCATCACACACATCTTGAGGTTTTTTTCCTGCAGCGGCGACAAGATCGAAGCCCTAAAGAGAGCCGGCATCATTTATTGAAACTGCGGGCTGCCAGTCAGACGCCGTCATAGGTCCGCGCACCTGATTGCCGGTGCCAGGTGCGGTAGAGGTGGCGCTTGAGCGCCGGGTCCGGATTGTCATGGAACTCGCTGCGGTAATGGCCGAGATTCCGGTTGTTAAGATATTGCATCTGGCCA
>JAEKFU010000403.1 GCA_016522385.1 Pseudomonadota bacterium | reverse complement strand
GGTCAGGCTGACCGAATTCTCTCACCGCTACCCACGCGAGCTCTCCGGCGGTCAGCGCCAAAGAGTAGCGCTAGCCCGGGCTCTGGTCATCGAGCCGCCACTGCTGCTGCTCGATGAACCGCTGTCCAATCTCGACGCGAAGTTGCGTGAGGATATGCAGATCGAATTGCGCCTTCTGCAACAGTCGATTGGCGTCACCACCATTCTGGTCACCCACGACCAATCCGAGGCCTTATCGATGAGCGACCGCATTGTCGTTATGAACAAGGGCAAGGTCGTGCAGATAGACACGCCGGTTGGCATGTATGATGCGCCCGTCGATGCCTTCGTCTCCGACTTCGTTGGCAAGACCAATCTAATGCAGGGCACGGTATCGAAAACTGGCAGAGGCACGGTCACGGTTGATGTGAACGGTGTCCCCATCAGGGCGAAGGCGCAAGAACTGGTCGACGGATCCCAAGTGTTCATTTCATTGCGCCCGGAAAAGGTCAGTTTCGGGCCGGCCAACGCAAAGTCTGGTGTGCGGGGCGAGATCGAAGCAGCGATCTTTCACGGCGATCAATGGCTTTACAAGGTCTCCTCAGCGCTCGGTGATCTCATTTTGACTGAAGCCAATACAGGCGCTGAACCACGCAAGCGCCACGACAAGATCACCCTGACCTGGGCCGATGATGCCGTGCGCGTGCTGGTTCCAGGAGATACCGCATGAGTGCGGATTCGACCTCCGACCGTCGACCCTACTGGCTCAGCGCGCCGGGTCTGATCCTCTTTGTCAGCTTGCTCGGCACGCCGTTGCTGATGACCTTTATCCTTAGTTTCTACGGCTTTGACTTCACCAAGGGCATCCAGCCCGGCTTTACCCTGGCCAATTACATCGAAGTTTTGAGCGACAGTTACTTCCACAGAATTTTCGGTCGCACATTTGCCATATCGCTGGCCGTCACGCTGATCTGCGCCCTGCTTGGTGCGCCGGAAGCCTACATCCTGTCGCGGATGCACAATCCCTGGAAGTCGCTGTTTCTGATTGTCATCCTGGGGCCCTTGCTGATTTCAGTCATCGTGCGCACACTGGGCTGGGCGCTGCTCATCGGCGGCAAGGGCATGATCTCTGAACTGCTGCAGTTTCTGCATATTACCGACGGCCCGTTTAGTCTGATGTTCACCACGACAGGCATGATCGTTGCGCTTGTCCACGTGCTTGTGCCCTTCATGGTGCTGTCGGTATGGGCATCGATCCAGCGCATCGATCCGCAGGTCGAGGACGCCGCCCTTACGCTGGGCGCCAGCAAGATGACGGTGCTCCGCCGCATTGTGCTGCCGCAGATCATGCCGGGTGTGCTGTCAGGTAGCCTGATCGTTTTTGCCCTCACCGCCAGCGCCTTTGCCACACCGTCGATCATTGGCGGCCGGCGGCTGAAGGTGGTCGCAACAACGGCATATGACGAATATCTCAACACGCTCAACTGGCCGCTCGGTGCTGCCATTGCGCTGCTGCTGCTGGTGGCCAATGTGGCGATCATCATGAGCTACAACCGGTTCATCGAACAGCGCTACGCCAAGATTTTCGAGTAGGAGGCGGCGATGAAAAAAAACGGACCAATCGAGTTGATCTTCCACACGCTGTTTATTCTATTCCTGATCGCGCCGTTGGCCGCGGTGGTGCTGGTGTCGTTCACGGACAAAGGCTACCTGTCAATCCCTACCAACGGACCATCACTGCGCTGGTTCAAGACGATTTTCGACTATCCAGGCTTCATCGATGCCTTTTGGATGAGCCTTTATCTCGGACTGGGTTCGGCGACTATTGCGGTGGCCTGTGCCATTCCGGCTGCAATCGCCATCGGCCGTTTTCGCTTCAAGGGTCGTGATGCCATCACCGGCTTTTTCATGTCGCCACTGATGATCCCGGCGGTGGTAATGGGCGTATCATTCTTGAGGTTCTTCAACCAGATTGGTCTATCCGGCACGTTCATCGGCATCACGCTCGCCCATACCATTTTGATCATGCCCTATGCCCTGCGCCTGGTGCTGGCCTCGATCACCGGTTTGCCGCGTGATGCCGAACAGGCCGCCGAGACGCTGGGTGCCTCGCGGTGGACGGTATTCCGCCGCATCACCCTGCCGTTGATTCTGCCGGGCATTGCCGGTGGCTGGATGCTGGCCTTCATCACCAGTTTCGATGAGGTGACCATGAGTGTTTTCGTCGCCTCGCCGGAGACTATGACGCTGCCGGTCCGCATGTACCATCACATCGCACAGACCATCGATCCGCTGATCGCGGCGATCTCCACCGTGCTGATTGTTGTTACCGTTGTGCTGATGCTCGCACTCGACCGCTTTTATGGCCTTGACCGCATTCTAGTCGGCAAGGGGTAGAGGCATGGACACGGAAATCGCTGTCATAGGCGGTGGACTGGTCGGCATGGCGGTCGCACTTGGACTGCAGCAGCTTGGCCGTCAGGTCACCGTTTTCGATGAAGGTGACCGGGCGTTTCGTGCCTCGCGCGGCAACTTTGGCCTCGTCTGGGTGCAGAGCAAAGGTGCCAAATTGCCAGATTATGCCCGCTGGACTCGCCTGTCAGCCTCGCTGTGGCCGGATTTTGCTGATGAATTGCGCGATGCTGCGGGCATCAATCTTGAACTGACCCAGCCCGGCGGCTTGGACATTTTCCTCACCGAACAGGAAGCCGAGCAAGGCGTGGAGACCCTCAATGGCCTGCGCGCGGCGCTTGGCAGCGATTATCCGTTTGAGTACCTCGGCCACAACGCGCTGAGGGAACTTGTGCCGGAGATCGGTCCAACAGTCGTCGGCGCCACCTACTGCCCAGAGGACGGTCATGTCAATCCGCTCTATCTGCTGCGCGCGCTCTACGCCGCCTTCCAGCGCGCCGGCGGGCGCATCGAAAACAGCGGTGCCGTGAAGCATGTTG
>JAEKFU010000329.1 GCA_016522385.1 Pseudomonadota bacterium | reverse complement strand
CGGTCCAGATCCGTATTCTCCGACTGACCGGGCATCCCTGGCGTCCCTTGCATCTCGCGCGTCCCTCGCGTCACGCGCATCCCTGGCATCAAATGTTCCTATTGGTCCGCTACGTCCAGCCATTTTCGCCTCCTTCGGTTTTGAAAAAAGGTGCTGTATCGAGTTGGTGGAAATGACGTTTTGGCGATACGCAGCAGATAGTCGGGTATTGAATTGTACCGCTTGGTCAATTTCGCGTGCTGCGTGTGATTTGGTTGATCTATCTGATCCGTGAACCTTATGAATGCTCTCCTGGCCGACGACGAGAAGAGCCCAGGAAAGTGTTGGCGCGGTCGTGCTATTGAGCAGCATAATCTGGTTCCGGACATGTCAATTGCGCTTTCTTTTGACTTTCCACCAACGCCAAGAGAGGACCATTTAGAAATTGACTACATCTCTACTCAGGCACCCCCAACTGACCGAGCCGTGTGCGGAAAAGCTCTGACTGTTCTGGATCGCAGTAGAGGCGCCGCGACTGTCGGTAGTCTGACAGACTGAAATCAGGCTCCAGCTTCATGAACTTGCTTGCGACGTCGCGCGCCTCGTCAATGCGATCCGCGGCAACCAATGCGACTGCCAGTGTTCTGAGGCTGCTGGTATAGCGTGGGTTCTCGACAAGGCTGCGTGAGAGCCACGTGACCGCATTCTCGTAGTCGCCGGAGTCGTAAAGCACCGTTCCAAGGAAGGCATAATACATGAATAGGTGCTGATCGAAGGGGGACAAGCGCAATGCGCGATTAGCCGCGGCGACGGCCTCGTCGTTGCGCCCAAGACTGCTGAGCGTTACGCTGGACAACAACCAAGCGGTCGAGCTGTTTGGATTCCTGTTGCGTGCCCGGTCGAGATAGCTGATGGCCGTCTCGAAATCGCCAAACAGATAAGCCTGAACGTGCCCGTAGATGGCCAACGCAAGCGCGTTTTGTTCATCCAGCCGCATAGCGCGCATCGCTCTTTCGGCCGCCAGATCCGCGTCCCGCTGCGGGTCGTCAGACCATCCCTGTCCAACCCGCAGCGTATGCCAGCGCGCCGACCAGGCTAACGGGGCCGCGAAACCAGGGTCACGCTCGATTGCACGGTTTAGGTAATCATAGGCCTCGTTGAATTGTTCGTGCTCCAGACTGCCGATCAGGTCGAGAGCGCGCAGGTAAAGATCAAAGGCCGTGAATGATCCCGGCCATTTGCGCAGCGCCTTGCGCCGCTCAACCGCGTGCAAGCCGGGCATCAATCGGCTGATAGTCGACTCGATGATTTCGTCCTGTATCCGGAAAGTGTCCTGTTCACCGAAGTCCCAGCGTTCACTGAACACCTGTTCGCGGGTCTCTGAATCGAGCAATTCCATCGAAATCCTGATCCGGTCCAGCAAGCGCCGCAAAGTGCCGGTGATAATGTAGCGCACGCCCAAAACGTCACCGACGGCGCATGGGTCAATCGTCTGGCGCGCGAAAGCCAGCGTGGAAGAGCGCGAAATCACCGTGAGGTCGTGCAAGCTCGATAGTGAGACAACGATGTCCTCCACAAGTCCTGCTGCGAAATAGTCGTCCTCAGCACTGCTGCCAAGGTTTTGGAAGGGCAACACAGCGATCGAAGGAAGTTGTGGGTCATTGGCCTTCTCTCCACGCAAGGGCCTTCCGTCTGTTACCAGTTCGTATGCGACGACTGCACTGCTCATCTTGCGCATGGCAAGCGTGCCGATTGGCCGAAGCTCGAGATCCCGGTATTCGGCGATCTCCTGGAACACCGCATCGGTTAAGATTATACCGCACGACGCAGCATGTTCCTGAAGGCGCGCGGCGATGTTGACGCCGTCGCCCGCCAGGTCATCTCCGTCTTGAAAGACCTGGCAGAAGTTGAGCGAAATCCTGAGCATAAGCCCTTGCCGCCGCTGGCGCGCTTGGCGCTGGACCTCTTGGCTCCACCGAGCACCGGAAAGGCAATCGGGAAATGTACCCAAAATTCCATCACCAGTCGATT
The DNA here is from genome assembly GCA_016522385.1 of Pseudomonadota bacterium. Classification (GTDB taxonomy): domain Bacteria; phylum Pseudomonadota; class Alphaproteobacteria; order Rhizobiales; family Aestuariivirgaceae; genus JABDJG01. The sequence continues at coordinate 980 of JAEKFU010000329.1, read as the reverse complement.
TGATCAGGGTGCCACCGTACGAGTCGAGTAGAGGCAACACGACTTCTTCGCGCAGGTCTGTCCACTTGTAGTAGGTGCCCTCCTCGTCCTCGTGCATCATCGCCGAAAAGCCGACGATGTCGACGAACGAAACACACAGCATTTGGCGACCGATCGCCGCCCTCATCGGTTGGTCTCTTTTAGGAATTATCTCTGACACTGCCACGAGTTTGACCTCCCAGCAAAATCGAACGCTTGCGGTTGGCCGCTGTGAGGGAGGAATAATGACTCAATCGAGCAAAGGTCTCGCGTCCAACACGCAATTAATCCAATAAGACGTGCACTATGCGCCAAATCGAGGTAAAAGTTAATGGGCGTTGAATATACGCCGGCGCTGCGAAATTGACTTTGCAATCATTGGGTCATTGGGATCTTTACGAAAATTCCTTGCGCCGAATGCGTTTCTGCCACGTTTTTGCACCGAACTATGCCCGGCTCCGCCAGGAGACAAAGATGCCAGTAAAATTTTTCGTTTTCGCAAAGAACAAGGATGATCTAGACGATAAGCTCAAAAAAGCTGGATATTCAATCGAGAGACTCCTTGGGGAATTTGATCTCATTCCTTGGTCTGAAGCCGATGATCAAGGCAGCAACAACCCTTGGAAATTCCTCGACCGCAACGGCGAGACAATTCCGGTCGTAGACGATGAGGGAAACCGCGGATACGGATTGCCACTTCAAGGTGACCCTGTCGAAGTCGAAGAACTGTTCAAGGCTCTCAGCTCAAACGGTCCGGACGTGGAACAAATCGCCGGCGTAGACATTGTGGTCACGCCGTTGACGATTGCTCCGAACTGGGAGCACTGGTGCTCCAGCAGAGGGCTTGGGAACAGCCTAGGAACGCGCCGCCACGCTGAGGAGCTGATTGGTGCCCAGGATTTACGAAACAGAGGCCTAACCGGCGCAGGGGTCAAGATCCTTGTGGTCGATCAGGGCATCAA
>JAEKFU010000319.1 GCA_016522385.1 Pseudomonadota bacterium | reverse complement strand
GCTGCGATGCCGTATAGGCACCACCCCAAGAGGTCACGGTGAGATCGGCAGCACCCGCTACACCAATGCCCAAGGCAGAGACGCTGACGGCCGATAGCACGAATCTTTTCAGAGTTTTGATCATATTAGACTTCCTCCAGATTTTTTAGCGATATGTCATCGCAAGCGCAGACACTATTGGGACCGGGCTTGCAGGTCGGTAATTCTCTTTAGAAGTTGTGCGGGTTGCCCTCAACGAGGATGCCAGCACCATCCACTTTGCCATCCTTGTAGAACGTTAGGGCCGGACCATTGATTTCCAGTTGCCAACGACCCTCGGGCTTGTCGCCGTACTTAAAGCACATGGTGTCGCCGCTAACACGCCATTTGCCGGAGTACCCCTTGCCCTTGATGGTCCCATCAGGCGCGTAGTACTCGACGAATGTATCCTTCAGCATGCTGCCCTGCAGTGATTTGCCGCTGACTGCTGCAACAATTGCGGCTTGTTTGGCCGTTTCAGCGGCCGAAGCGGGCAACTGCACACTCATCACCAAAGTCAATGCCGCACCAGCAATAACTGCTTGGCCTATTTCATTTGTCATTTCCGATCTCCTCCCATGAACCGGGTACATGGCGATCCTTTACAGAGGCGTCGTCAAACGGCTCTTGCGGCACCTGCAAAGCCGCACAGACTGGTTCAGATTTGGATGGTGATTTTGTTATCACAATTTTAATATGTGATGCAATAGATTGGCTATTTTTTAAATTATCTTATTGAATTTATTTATTTAAAATTCTCCCACACGCTGTTATATCAGACAAGATTCATCAAATTCGGAAAGCACAAAGAAAGATTGCCAAAAGCGATCTAGCAGCTCAGTATGCTACAGAGGAGGTGGTCGCCATGAGTCGATCCTCGACAAAAGGCAACGAAATTGACAGATGACCGTTACCAGCTCGCTCACCAAAATCACGCGGCAAACGGCAGAACCACTGCGTGATCAAATTCTTCAGCGTTGCCGGTTAATGCTAATGGGCGGCCACGTCGTGCCCGGGCAAAAGCTACCGCTTCGCCCTTTGGCTGAAGAATTCAACACCAGTCTGATGCCGGTTCGCGACGCTCTCAACCGTTTGGTCGCTGACGGCGCGTTGGAATTGTCAAGCAGTCGGACAATTCGAGTCCCAAAAATGTCGGAAGAGCGACTGTTTGAATTGCATGAAATCCGAAGATCTCTCGAAGGTCTGGCAGCGGAGTATGCGACGCCGCTCCTGTCGAATGCCGCGATCGATCGCCTCGTGCAACTTATCGATGAAATGGCCAAGGCCCTCAAGGCGGAGGATTATGACAGATACATCCAAAGCCACTACAGCTTTCATTTTACAATCTACGCAGCTGCCGGTCGCCCAACACTGATGGGAATAATTGACATGCTGTGGCTGCAAGTGGGCCCTTGGTTCAGACAAGGGATTGAACGGGCCAACGCCATGAGCGGCAACCCCAATGCGACACATGAGAAAGTTGTCGCTGCATTGCGTGCGCGCGATCCCGTCGCAACACGTACGAGCATTGAGCAAGACGTGTTTGCCGGCCTAGAATGCTTACGCAAGGGATCGTGGCAGTGAGTGCGTCGTAATGATGGCACGGATCAGATCCCTGTACTGGACGATCCAAAGACCGCATTCTAGGTCGAGCTTATCAGTCGGATAATTCGGACAATCCGCACAAGCCGACGGTTAGGGTGCGTTGGACTCGGCGCAGGATCAAGAAGCGTGCGAGCTGTGGACCCGGTTTGTTGCCGACAACTCGCAAGATCACCACACGGTCCGACGTGCCGGAACATGTCCTGGAACCGTGGAGCCACTGTTACAAAGCTTCCAATGAAATGATGCTTTTGAGAATAAAATTCCGTGATCCTGTGTATCGGTGGCGTATTTGGTGCGAGTCGACCTAGCCACACGTAAGCAAGACAACATTGAATTCGCGTTATCTAGAATGTGGGAATTACTAGTCAGAGGTAGATTGTTTTGTCAGGGCCAATTATCAAAGGCAGCTGCTTTTGCGGCGCAATCGAGTTTCAGATCGAATTGCCGACCGCTTTTTGCGAACATTGCCCGGGCGGCGCTACATGGCACGATCAATCGCGATCCCGAAGCGCACTACTACTACGACTGCCGCGCCGAATGGACGGACATAAATGATGATCTGCCAAAGCTTGGCGGCCAGGACGGCAAGCAACCTTTTTAAGCATGCCGCGGGTCTAAACCGGTCGGGGCGTCCATAAATTGATTTTCAGAACTTCCGCGGTTTTTTTGTTTCGTCGGGACATCTATGTAGACGACTTAGCGCTGGAAGCGACCATGAGGAGGAAGTAGAACGCGATGCAGGTTCGCACGAAGCGCAATTTCACGCTTGCTGTCTGCTGTAGCGCTCACGCCGTGCAGGATGGGCTGGGAGCCGCAACTTATGTGCTTATGCCAATTCTCGCGCAGGCGTTTGGGTTGAGCTATGCGCAGATAGGAGTGCTGCGCGCAGCGAGCAGCTGTGCGATGACACTTTTCGAGTTGCCATCGGGTTTGCTTTCCGAGCGGCTCGGTGAACGCAGTTTGCTTGTATTCGGATTGATGTGCGCCGCGGTCGCTTATTTGTGGCTGGCATCGGCTAGTGGAGTCTCAACTATCCTACTTAGCTTGCTGCTTCTGGGAACTGGGGGGGCCTTCCAACATGCTTTATCATCTTCAATCATCAGCAATTCGTTCGACACCGGACACCGGCGCTCGGCCCTTGGGCTCTACAATTCGTCCGGCGATGGTGGCAAGCTGGCATTCACCGGGTTGTTCGGATTTGCAACCGGCATCGGTGTGGCGTGGCAAGGTGTGGTGACCGGTTTAGGGATCATCACGCTGGTGGTTGCGCTGATCGTATTCTACACATTGCGCAAGTTTGACACCGGTGGTCGGCGCTATGTTCCTTCAGGTCCAGACCTGGATGCACGTTCGTTGGGATGGGGCATCCAAGATCGGGCCGGGTTTGCCGCTTTATGTGTCACTGTGTTTCTCGACACAGCGGTGCAAACCGGATTTCTGGTTTTTGTCGTCTTTGTGTTCCTGGACAAGGGCGTTGCAACGCACCTCGCTACATTTGCCGTGGTGCTTACATTGATTGGCGGCATGTTCGGCAAAGCCGGTTGCGGCTATCTGGCCGAGCGTATTGGCGTCAAACGCTCGTTTGCTTTAGCACAATGCGCGACCGCTGCGGGAGTTGTGGCGCTGCTTTTTTCGGAAGCCTCGATGGCATTTCTGTTGCTACCTGTTTTGGGCATGTTCCTGCAAGGTTCGACTTCGATCACATATGGTTCGATAACAGACCTGTTTCAAAGCACTAGGCAGTCCCGCGGATTTGCATTGATCTATTCGGTTTCAGGCCTGTCCGCGATCGGTGGGCCGGTCGTATTTGGTCTTCTCAGTGATTACTTGGAGCTGCATGCTGCCATGCTGGCAATGGCGTTTGTCTCGCTTTTGGCCATTCCACCAAGCCTTTTCTTGCGGACGGGTTTGGTACGGCAGCGCGTCTTGTGAGCGTTGATGTCGCGTGCCTGTTTGGCAGTTTGATGGAGAAGAGCAGAAGTAATCGGCTCTTTCGGGTCAAAAACGTTGCTGCATGCAAATTAACCGGCGGATGCGACGAGGAGCACGTAATCCAAAGCGATCAGAACAGCGTAATCAAGCTGTGTCAAACATCCGTAGGACATTGTCATGATCAACGCGCGAACATTCGGTCTAGCCAGTGTTATGGCCATTCTCATCACTGTTTTCTCAGCCATTCAGCCAACCCCGGGCTTTTCAGCAGGCGTCAATGGCGACGCAATCCGGCAAAAGTGCGAATTCTATCGCAGCAAAGCCCTGATCGGGAATCGGAAAGCCCGCGCCGGACAGATCACGCAAAACCAGCGCGCGACGTTATGGCTGAGATACAAAAATTGCGTGGGCAGTAAAGATTATCTGGTACCATCAGAGTTCAGGAACAGCCGCCGAAGTTACAATTGATGAGCCGGAACACCACTCCGTGCAGCCATAGTGATTTGTTCCAAAACCGCTGAGACGACTTAGCAATTTGGAGCGAGTGCACCCGCAATCGATATCCAGTGAAGTCGTGGTCGTGGTTTCGCCCGGGATGTAATCGCATCGATGTGGGGCCATCAAGCGGCCCGGCCATGAGTCGTTGGCTGGAAAAGGCACCAGAACTCAAAGGCAACATATTGCAGCTGGATCCCAACTTTCCCTGTCGCCTCGCGCAATCTGCACTCTTATCTGAATAGCGTCAGAATGGACGTTGTTCTTTCTGACCCACGCGAGGTTGGCGTTCTAAGGTGCACTTGCGGCAGCGACGCGGGCCTTGGAGCCAAACAGGTCAGGAATTTAGAGCGCAGGGGACGACTTCGCGGCGAGGCCGGATAGGCTGTTGTGTGCCAATTCCAGACCCTCGGCGTTCATTGAAGGTAAGGGCAATCTAGCCATCGCGTTGCCTGTAGACGAGCCGTCTGCAGCATCAAGAGTGTCGCTTGGTGGCAAGCTCGCAGGACTTCCGTTCGCCTCTGATCGCCTCTAGAGCTACCCTGGCGCTAAACTCTGTTGTAGACTGTCTGCGCTTCGTCATGGTGGATCGTCCTCATCATCGGGCGATCCGCCTTGGCTACCTGTCTCGTATTCAGAGGCCAGCTCTCAACGGGCACGAATTCCTCGGCTATGTGAGCGAATATGGCCTACTGTGAGTGAGCATAACTGCGTCAAGTCACGGGCTTAAATAGTTGATTTGATTCAATAAATTAACAAGGAGGAAAACATGTCTCATAAGTATGCTGGAGGGTGCGACCATATACACACCCACTCGGACAATGATCCGATCGACAACCATACTTGCCATTGCTCTGTCTGCAAGCGTGTTACCGGGCAAGACACAACTCACGTAGTATTTTTCAATCATGGCGATCTGGCCGTTGACAGACTTGACGGCTTGAACCGTCAGCCCTTCAATGATCAAAACCCAGACGGGCCATTGGAGCTGTGCACCTGCGCAACCTGTGGCACACCGATCATGCTCGATGATAAGCAAAGTCGCATTCGAGTTATCGTGCCAAACCTGATGGGTTATGATCCAGACAGTATGCCGGCGACCTATCATGCCTTTTATGATCCGGCTACCGGTGCCCCCGCACCTGATGACGGTCGTCCCGTATATGAAGGGCTTCGCCCTGAATTTGTCTGGCCAGCGTCAGCCTAAGACGTGTTTGTATGATTGAAATACTCTGGCCGCCCCGCATCAGTTTGCGGCTGTGGGGCGGCCGTATAGACATTCAACCTTGCACCTTTTGATTGCTCCGTGGTCAGCCTCACCGGTTCGCTATGGATTTTCCTTCAACACAAACAGCGCCAGCTTTGCAAGGTGCGGACAATCGTTAAGAATTGCTTAACCTTCGGCCGCCAGACTTCGCCTATGTTTCGATGCGATGCTAGAAGGGCAACGAAATGCCAAAGTCGATTTGGATAACGGCAACAGTGGTCTTGTCGCTTGCCATCGTGGACTATGTCGCAACCGGTGGCGAATTCACTGCAGAGCTTGCCAGTGGCGTAAGCGATGCCTTTTAAAACCGCACCCAGCCCTGGTGTGTCGGTATCCTGCTAGGGTTAGTGTTTGTTTGAAGCTGGCACAGCAGAGCTTTGCTGATTTTCGAGGGTGCTCCCGCATCAATGATGGTCGGCGAAACCCACAATTAGAATGCGCACAGCGGATTTTTTGCAGGGTCATTTCCTGTTATCATGATTCTTGGGTCGGCACCCATCCTCACTACATTTAAGCTGGCCCAGATTTTTGAGGCCCTGCTCATGTGGGTGGCGGGGTCTCAATTCCATGGAGGAACGGCACGCTCCACAGTGCCTGGTGAGCACACAGTCTGCCAAAGCATTTACGGCCTAGACTTTGCCTGCCGATCATTTTCTTCTATGCTTACGCAGCGGCCAGTGCCCCCCGCACCTCAACGAGGTTGGCCGTCAAAGCCCCGCATCTTGCGGAATGCGGGGCTTGCCTAGCAAGTTTACCACTTACTGATAATACTATTGATGCATGGAATTGGGGCCGCGATTTCTCTTTGTGGCGAGGGAACAGGTGTTAGTGGGGCCTCGGTTGTCGCCATTTGGGGCCTCACGCCTTCGGCTCGATCCCCGGCCATACACTGAAAAGGGCGCGGATCTTTAAAGGAAGCCCTGCTCGGGGATGATAGCAGGGCCTAGTTCAATAGATGTCATCGATCGTGCCGTAGCGAAGGGGAGTAGTGGCAGCCGATCCCTTAAAATACGGCAACTCTTGCTATCTAAAGGGGACAAGGGCCCAGCGAGGTCCCTATGTGGCTGAGAGGCGGGACCCTCGTCTCCCTTGAGCCAACGTAAAACGCTGAACTAAAGCATTACGCTGAACTAAGGTGATGCAATCAGCAAATGGCGGCAGCATAAGGGCTTAGACAAGATAAGTTGTGGCAGATTTCTGCTCGCAATTGCGTCGGCGGTTGAAAATGGGTCACGGACTGGATTTAAGCCTGAGGATGGTTGCTCTTTAATCTTCGTAGGCCGCCTGATAGGGCTGCGCTGGCGGCTTGCAAGTCATCCCGTGAGGCGGGAGCCAGTCTGGCAGACGCCAGGAACTGCAGCGCTCCAGACGGCATCGCATGTCCGGTTGTGGCAGAATTCGATTGAGCCTAGGGTCGATATCGCAATACGCTTTATTCACGGCACGACACATAGAGATACTGCAGTGAAGGCCGTCCCCCAACTCAAGATTCGTAGGCGTCGACCATGGGCCTGAAATATCTCGCTCCGTCCCAAAGATCGAGTTTTACAACAATCTAGGGC
>JAEKFU010000318.1 GCA_016522385.1 Pseudomonadota bacterium | reverse complement strand
GTGAAGGCCTGATCGATTTCGGTCGTGGCGAATTGGTGCCATACGCAGATTTGCTTGAGGAACTCATCGAACTTGTCACTCCCGATGCCGAAGCACTTAATTGCACCGAAGAGCTGACTGCAAGCCGCGAGATTATCGAACGCGGCACCAGCGCGGACCGTCAACGGCGAATATTTGACGGCTGTCTAGCACAGAGAATGAGTTCGCAAAATGCGCTAAATTCCGTGGTTGACGGTCTGATCGCTGAAACTGTCGAGGGTGTCTAGGGCTTAGCGTCACATTCCAGGTGGCGCTGCATGGCAGCACCTGCTGAGGCATAGGCCTCCTGGCGAGCGACGCTCCAGTAGCGCAACTCGTTCAACTTGATGGGCTGATCGGTGACCGCGCAGCGTACGAACTCGCCGGTCTGCACAACCTGAAAATCGGCATCCATATAGCGAAGTTTGGCCTCGCGACCGGCAGAAAAGTTGGTTTCAAAGCGGTTCATCATGAGACCCTAAATACTCATTCGTGGCGCCAATGACCAGAGGCTTGAATTCAAAATAAGTTGCCTTGTGAGCCACTAGGCGCCGATTTACGACGGGGGAGTTTCCGTGCACGTTCTGCCGGCGACGCAGGGTCGACAATTGCCCCGACTCGGCCATCACGAATTTCCAGCGAAACGTGGCCAGCCTTTCGGACTGCCGCCACTGTGCTGATCGGCACATCCTTGTCGCTGCGAACGACGGCAAATCCTCGTTGCACGACCGACTCATAAGATAGGGATGCGAGCAATTTTGCGCCTGCCGAAAGACGCTGCCGATTGGCATCGGCAATGCGGCGCACGGCTCGAGCAGATTGTTGGTCATGCCTTTGCAGGGCGAGGCGTTGGAGATCGATCTGGTTCTTAAGTGGCCGATCACTCACACGACCGGTCAATCTTTCGAATCCAACCCGGCGAGCATTGAGGTTGGCACGCAGCGCCTGCACCAACCGACCGGCTGCAGTGTCGAATCGCTGCCTGACAAGCGCCAGAATATCGTCGGGCCGCGGCAAGGCGCGCGCTGCAGATGTAACCCTGGTCTGTCTTTCGTCCATTGTACGGCGCACGGCACGAGCCTGACGGGCGCCAATCTCAGCTATTTGAGCCAGCAAGTCGGAACGCACCGGTACGGCCCGTTCGGCTGCGGCGGTCGGCGTCGGTGCACGCCAGTCGGCGGCATGATCGATCAACGTCCAGTCGGTTTCGTGGCCGACGGCCGAAATGAGCGGAATAGCGCTTGCCGCGGCGGCCCGCACCACAATTTCTTCATTGAACCCCCAAAGGTCCTCCAGACTGCCGCCGCCTCGCGCCACAATGATCAGGTCCGGTGTCGGCAACCCGCATGTCATATCAAGTGCATTTAAACCATTGATACCGGCGGCGACTTCTTCAGCGCATTTCTCGCCCTGAACCCTGACCGGCCAAACCAGCACTCGCCGCGGGAACCGGTCGTTCAACCTGTGCAGGATATCCCGGATCACCGCGCCGGTCGGCGAAGTGACGACGCCGATTACCTGCGGCAGAAACGGCAATTGACGCTTGCGTTCATCATCAAACAGGCCCTCAGCGGCGAGCTTCTTTTTGCGTTCTTCAAGCAGCGCCATCAGTGCACCAGCGCCAGCCGGCTCCATCGTGTCGATCACGATTTGGTATTTCGACTGGCCTGGGAAGGTAGTAACCTTACCGCTGACAATTACTTCGAGCCCTTGCTCAGGCTGAATTCTCAACCGGCCGGCGACCCCTTTCCAGATAACGCCGGACAAGACTGCCTTTTCATCCTTCAGGTCGAGATAAACATGACCCGAAGCGGGCCTGGAAACGCGACCGAGCTCGCCGCGCACGCGCACATAGCCGTAAGTCTCCTCCAGCGTGCGTTTGAGGGCAAAGGATAACTCAGAGACCGAAAACTCGACCACATTAGATGCGACGGAGCGGTCATCGAGCAGTTCGCCCGTTTCGGGGTCATAGGGCCAATCTGTGGACATCGGGTCTCAATTCCTTGTTGTGTGACACCATCAAATGCGACACAAGCCGACAACGCAAGCTGGTGTTACTGGAAACTTTTGATCATGAACATCCTTCTCATCGGTTCCGGCGGACGTGAACATGCTTTGGCCTGGGCGATCTCCGCCTCCAGCCTGTGCAGCCGGCTGTTCTGTGCCCCGGGCAATCCAGGCATGGCGGCCATTGCCGATTGTGTCGAACTCGACGCCAAGGATCATGCTGCGGTCGTCTCTTTATGCCACTTGATGAACATTGATCTCGTGGTGGTTGGACCCGAAGCGCCACTGGTTGCGGGACTGACCGATGATCTGGTCGCGGCCGGCATCAAGACATTTGGGCCGAGCAAGGCGGCCGCACAACTGGAAGGTTCAAAGGGGTTCACCAAGGACCTGTGCGACCTGCACGATATTCCCACGGCTACCTATGGACGCTTCTCGGATGAAGCTGGCGCATTCGGTTATCTGAATGCTTGCAGCATGCCGATTGTGGTGAAGGCCGACGGCCTTGCTGCCGGCAAAGGCGTGATCATTGCCGAAACGCAAAACGAAGCTGAAGCGGCAGTTCGAGACATATTTTCCGGACGGTTCGGTGATGCCGGTATCGAAGTCGTCATCGAGGAATATCTCGAAGGCGAAGAAGCCTCGCTGTTTGCCATTTGCGACGGCCACAACGTTGTTCCCTTCGGCACTGCGCAAGATCACAAGCGCGTCGGTGAGGGTGATACCGGGCCCAATACCGGCGGCATGGGCGCCTATTCGCCGGCGCCCGTGATGAGCGATGCGATGTGCG
>JAEKFU010000308.1 GCA_016522385.1 Pseudomonadota bacterium | reverse complement strand
AGCGATGTCGAATTTTCGATCGACTATCAGATGAGCAGCCGGTCGCTGCAGTTCGTCTTGTCGACCATGTTCGATTACGCCGTGCGCAAGATGATGACCGCGTTCGAAGGACGCGCCGCCAAGATATACGGCACACCCGACGCGTGATTAGAGCGTTCTATGTTGATTTGGAAAGCCCTGATACTCAACAGAACCTAGGCGAGCATGGTGCCAGAGGAAAGCTGCGATCTGATCAGATGCAAGCCGGCAAGAAGAGCCGCGTGTCTGATCCCGTCTCTCCCAATATCACCGGCTCTCAGCATCTCATGGACGGTCGGGTTATCCTTGCGCGCGCAGGCCAGGTGGACCAGACCGACCGGTTTTTCAGACGAACCGCCACCCGGCCCTGCAATGCCCGTCACCGAGACGGCTATGTCGGCGGGCGCATGAGCCATTGCGCCTTCCGCCATTGCCCGCGCCACCACCTCGCTGACCGCGCCATGCTCCCTGATCTGGTCTTCACCGACGCCGAGCAGTTCAATCTTCGCCTCATTCGAATAAGTTACGAATCCGCGCTCAACTACGGCTGAGGAACCAGCAACGCTGGTGAGCGCGGCTATTATCAGCCCGCCGGTGCAGCTTTCAGCCGTCGCGATCTTCAGGCCGGCTTCGCGCGCCAAGTCGAGTACGTCCTTCACAGCCAGGATGGTCTCGCGGTCAAACAACATTATGCTCCTTCTTCAAAAGGCAGGCGAATGGTAGCCGTCGCACTGGCCGCGATACCCTCCCGACGGCCGGTAAACCCGAGTTGTTCACTGGTTGTTGCCTTCACGCTGATACGACCGACCGGCACATCCAGTATACCGGCCAGCGATTGCCGCATCGCCGCAACATGGGGCCGCAGTTTAGGTGCCTCGCAGATCACCGTAACGTCGCAGTGCGAGATCATGCCCTGGCGTGTCCGCACCATGTTGGCGGCCTCTCGCAGAAATATCGCTGAATCAGCGGCTTTCCATTGTGGATCGCTCGGCGGAAAATGAGCGCCGATATCGCCATCGCTTAAAGCACCAAGGATCGCGTCAGTGAGCGCGTGCATTGCGACATCAGCATCCGAGTGCCCCTTGAGCTTGGCAATGTGCGGAATTTTGACACCGCAAAGGATCACATGATCACCGTCCGCGAAAGCATGAACGTCATAGCCATGACCGACGCGCACGTCGCCGTTGGCAGCAAGTTTATGGAGTGCGATCGCTGTTGCAGCATCGGTCATATCGTCTGCCGTTGTCAGTTTTTGATTTGCCCGCGACCCTTGCACAAGGACGACCTCGAGGCCGGCCCATTCGGCAATCGAAGCATCGTCGGTGAAGCTGATGTCACTGTGATCGCTGGCGCTTTGGTGGGCGCTCAGGATCTTGTCAAAATGAAACCCCTGTGGCGTTTGGGCCGTCCATAGCGCTGTACGGTCAACTGTTTCTTTGATGATGCTGCCGTTTGACCGCTTTACAGTATCGACCACTGGAAGCGCAGGGATGGCACCATCATGGCGGTCGAGATGGGCAATGACATGTGAAATGACTTCACCGCAGATGAACGGACGTGCTGCATCATGGATCAGGACATAGTCGGGCTTCAAAGGTGCTAGGGCCTCCAGACCCGCTTTGACTGACTGCTGCCGCGTCTCGCCGCCTTGAACTGGTGGTGGAAGGTCCAAGTCGGCAGCGGCAGCATCATAATGCGCGCGGTGACCGGCACTGATGACCACTTGCACCTGCGATATCCCCGGATGGTCAGCAAACGCCGAAACCGACCGGGCCAACACGCTCATTCCGTCAAGCATTTGATATTGCTTGGGGACTTCGCCGCCTACGCGCAGTCCCGCGCCGGCAGCCACAATCACAACGGCGGTGTTGGCGCTCGACATCTAGACCTCGCGGACGGCTGCAATCAGATGCGCCGGTGTATCAGCGGCACGACCTCCTCCGCAAGCGCAATTGTGGCTGTCTGATCGCCAGCCGAGCCGCGAATCTCAGCCTGAACGGACCGAAACGGACACCCTGGTCACAATCCGATGCAGTGTGGCGAGCTCGGCTTTGAGCATCAAAGACACCAGCGCTGGCAGGCCCTCCGCCGTTCAGTTCCCAGTTGACGGCTAGGTTTGGTCAGTACTGCACTTTCTTTCTGCGGACATTGGGTAAGGAGCAGGTTGGGCCAAATCCCTGAGGTGGCCAAAACTTTCAGGCCGAACGCAACCGCGCATTCCATGAATTGTCGCGGTGTCTGCAAACCACATTTGCTGGGCCAAGATCGATTTTATCGCCGATTTCATCGGACGTACGCAGCAATTCGACTCTTTCCGAAGTTATACGAAGTTTGATCGTACAATGTTATTTTGCCTTCGGTTGCACAACAGCCCGCCACGCGCACATTGCAGTATTGCAATGCGGTTCACCGGTGCGTATGTTGCACAAAATTTAGGCAATTGCGGCCTCGTGCGTACGATATGGGCATTCAGATCGGCGACATAACCACTCGAAACCGGGTCTTTCTGGCACCAATGTCCGGTATCACCGACCAACCATTTCGAATGGCTGCACATCAGTCCGGCGCCGGACTCGTGATCTCGGAGATGATCGCCAGCGAAGAACTGGTCAACAAACGCAAGGACATGGTGCTGCGTAGTAGAGGGCGTGACGCGGTTTCCCCGTTTGTCATTCAGCTCGCCGGCCGCGAGGCGCACTGGATGGCCGATGGCGCGCGAGTCGCGCAAGACCTTGGTGCCGACATCATCGACATCAACATGGGCTGCCCGGCACGCGAGGTAACTGGGGCTCTTTCCGGTTCAGCGCTCATGCGCAATCTCGATCACGCGGAATCTCTGATTGCCGCAGTTGTCGCAGCATCCAGCGTTCCTGTGACGTTGAAGATGCGGCTTGGATGGGATGACACATCCCGAAATGCACCGGAACTCGCCACACGCGCCGAAGCCAACGGCGTGAAAATGATTACCGTACACGGTCGCACGCGATGCCAGTTCTATAAGGGCAGGGCAGACTGGCAGGCTATCAAGAACGTTAGGTCAGCTGTTTCGGTTCCACTCGTCGCCAATGGCGACTGCCAGACCATGGCCGATCTACGAACGATGCTGGCGGCCTCCGGTGCAGATGCGGCTATGGTCGGGCGAGGTGCCTATGGGCAGCCATGGATTATCGGAGAGTTTGCCGAACAGCTGGACCCGCATAGTGGTATTGCGCCATTGGAACTGTCTGAGCAATTTCAGATTATTGCCCATCACTATGAAAGCATATTGTCTTTCTATGGCGAGTCACACGGCGTGAGGATCGCCCGAAAACACCTCGGCTGGTACGTCGGCCGCTGGATGGAAGCCGGATACATCGACCAACCGACCGGCGTTGCATGGCGCTCCGCTCTGGTTCGCGAGAACGATCCAAATTACGTCCGGCATCGACTCGACGCCTGTTTCGACAGGCTGATGAGTCAGAACCTGGAGGCGGCATGACGCACGCTACTGGGCAGCCGGACGGTGTGTGCAGCATTGCAACGCCGGCTGTTCTTCAAGCTCTGCCGAACCCGCTGTTACTGCTGGGCAAGCACGATGAGATCGTCTTTGCCAATATGGCAGCAGAACAGTTCTTCCACACGAGCTTCAAGATCCTCCAAGCGCTCAGCATCACCGACATCATTCCGGCCACAAGTCCGGTTTTTGAACTCATTCGTGGCGTGCGGGATCATCAAGCTTCGGCCAACGAGTATGAAGTGCGCGTTGGAACGCCGCGCAGCGGCGGCGAGCGTGTAGTCGATGTCCAGGCAGCCGCGGTGCTTGAGCAACCCGGATGCGTGTTGCTGCAGATCCAGCTGCGCTCTGTTGCCCAGAAGATCGATAACCAGCTAACCCATCGCGGTGCAGCGCGCACCGTCAGCGGGCTGGCAACAATGCTTGCCCACGAAATCAAGAATCCACTGTCTGGCATTCGTGGCGCCGCCCAACTGATCGAGCCGTCGTTGTCCGGCGACGACCGAACCCTGGCCAAGTTGATCCAGGACGAGACCGATCGCATTCGCGGACTGGTCGACCAGTTGGAGATATTCAGCGATGATCGGCCCGTTGATCGCGTCGCACTAAATATCCATGCAATTCTCAATCATGTACGTTCATTGGCCGCGTCAGGATTTGCCAAGAACATCACCATTAAGGAGCAGTACGATCCCTCTCTGCCTTTGGTCTTCGGCGACCGCGACCAGCTCGTGCAGGTTTTCTTGAATCTCCTCAAGAATGCGGCCGAGGCTATCGCTGAGGTGGGAGGCGAAGGCGATATCGTGCTGACCACATCATTTCGACCCGGCATCAAGATGCCCGTGCCCGGCGGTCATGAACGGCTGTCCTTACCCCTGGAAGTCAGCATCCACAACACCAAAGGCATGATCCCGAGAGATGTTCTGCCGCACGTATTCGAACCGTTCTTTTCTTCCAAGGCCAATGGCAAAGGACTCGGGCTGGCACTGGTCGCAAAGATTATTGGCGATCACGGGGGCGCCGTCGAATGCCAGTCAGACGAACATTGCACGAGCTTTCGGGTGCTGTTGCCAATGCACGCGTCTAGAGCGTCGCAAACCGAACAAGAGATTGATGCCGTTTCATGACCATCCCAAAAACCATATTGCTGGCAGATGATGATGCCGGTATTCGCACCGTCCTCAATCAGGCCCTGAGCCGGGCAGGTTACGATGTGCGCGGATCAGCGACCGCGGCCAGCCTGTGGAAGCTGGTCGCGGCAGGCATAGGCGACCTGGTGGTCACCGACGTCATCCTGCCCGATGACAATGGATTCGATGTGTTGACCCGCATCAAGCGAACCAGACCGGACCTCCCGGTTGTCGTGATCAGCGCCAACAACACGATCATGACGGCGATAACGGCGGCTGAACGCGGCGCCTATGAGTATCTGCCCAAGCCCTTTGATCTGGATGAACTTCTCAAAGTAACCGAGCGCGCACTTAGCGACGCCTCCCGGCCAACGAAAGACCAAAGCGATGCGATGGTGTCTCCACCCGGTGACGGACTTCCACTGATCGGCCGTTCGCGCGTGATGCAGGACATCTACCGCATCGTGGCCAGGATGACCCAGTCGGACCTTACCGTCATGATCAACGGTGAATCGGGCACCGGTAAGGAACTTGTCGCGCGGGCCCTGCACGATTTTGGCACGCGGCGCGATGGGCCGTTCGTGGCATTGAACATGGCATCCATTCCCCGTGAACTCATCGAATCCGAATTGTTCGGCCACGAAAAGGGGGCCTTCACCGGCGCCACTTCCCGCTACGCGGGCAAGTTCGAGCAGGCCCACGGCGGCACGTTGTTTCTGGACGAGATCGGCGATATGCCGATGGAGGCGCAGACTAGGCTACTGCGGGTTTTGCAGGAGAATGAGTTCACTAGTGTCGGCGGCAGAAGCACGCAAACCACAGATGTCAGGATCATTGCCGCAACGCACCGTGACATGCCTGCAATGATTGCCAAAGGGACATTTCGCGAAGACCTCTATTTCCGGCTCAACGTCGTGCCGATCCGGTTGCCGGCCCTCCGGGAACGCATAGAAGACATTGACGATCTCGTGCAGCACTTTCTGATTGACGCAAAGTCGCATGGGCTGGCGGCCAAGCAGCCAGGCACAGGAGTGATCGAGCGGCTGAAACAACACCATTGGCCTGGAAACGTTAGAGAGCTCGAAAATCTGATTAAGCGGTTATTGGCGATCTACTCCGGAGACTATATCTCACTCGAGCACGTCGAAAGCGAACTGTCACGATCTTCAACGTCGGTTGGCTCCAAATTGACTGAAGACGTTTCGCTCGGTGAATTTGTGGAAAACTATCTCGCACAATACGTCACCGGTTTTGGTGATGAGCTGCCTCCCGCTGGCATGTATGAGCGGATCATTCGTGAGGTCGAACTGCCCCTGATTTCATCGGCTTTGGCTGCCACCAGGGGCAATCAGCTGCGCGCGGCAGAATTGCTTGGCATCAACCGAAACACCTTGCGCAGCCGCATCAAGGCGCTCAATCTTCATCCGGCAGAAGGAAAGTTCGTAAGAACGTTCAAGTAGCTGAGAATTTTCGCCTTTACTGAGAGATCCATGCAATCAACCCCGAAAACTCCATTTGAGTCGCAATTGTTTCGTTGCTGATGCATATTGTCGCAAAATTGCCACACGGGTGTTGATTCTGCGCAACAAGTGGCTTCAATAGAGTCACCTGACCCAACCGAATGTCTGGACGAAACACAAGCATGAGTGTCATTGCCGATCAGACAAACACGACCCGAATGACGGGTCACACCGACGCTTCGGCAGATGCACCTCACTTTGATGCTGTCCGTTTGGCGCGTCGTCCCGGCTCCGGCAAGATTGGGCTTTTGCTGGTGGCGCTGGCGGTTGTCTGCGGCCTGATCACGTTTGTCATCCTCACCGGACTGACGCCGGTGACACCAACACCACGTGTTGTCGTTTCTCTGCTCAGCATCAACAGCGTCATTGTTGCAGCAATGGTTCTGCTTATTGGGTGGCAGATCTGGGCTTTGGTACAGGCGCGGCGCAGGCGCATGGCCGGAGCGGCGCTGCAGACGCGCATAGTGTCGACCTTGAGCCTGTTCGCTGCTGTGCCGGCCATCATCGTCGCGCTGTTTGCCGCGGTGACTCTGAACCGGGGGTTGGATACCTGGTTTTCTGAGCGCACGCAGTCGATCGTCGATTCGGCCATCACGGTCGCAGAATCCTATCTGAACGAGCAAAGCGACGTTGCCCGAACAGACATTACGGCGATCGCCAACGGCATCGACCAACAAAAGCAATTATTTGAAAACAACCGCAATGCGTTTCTTCGCGGTCTGGCGACTACTTCTTCCTTACGTTCGCTGACAGCAGCCTACATTATCAATCGATCAGAAAAGCGCATAGAAGCGAGCGTGACTGCCAATCGGCGGGTGACGTTCACACCGCCTCTAGAGTCAAGCTTCACCAAGGCTGCGAATGGTGACCCGGTGCTCAACGGGCCGGGCATAGACAATGTCATTCGCGCACTTATCAAGCTGAAAAGTTTTGCTGACCACTATCTATATGTTTACCGAACGATTAACCCGGAGGTGATCCGCCAACTGGCAAAGGCCAGGGCCGAAAAGGCCGAATATGACCGTTTGCGCGATCAGCGTACTGGATTGCAGTTGACATTTGCATTCATGTATTCCGGCGTGATGTTCGTGTTCCTGCTGGCGGCAATCTGGCTCGGCATGTGGTTTGCCGACCGCCTTGTCGAGCCCATCGTCAATTTGGCCGGCGCTGCGCGCAAGGTGTCCAGCGGCGATTTCGATGCCAAGGTCGATGTTGGCAAAGGTACAGGTGATCTGGCCAAGTTAGGCAAAACGTTCAACCAGATGACCGAACAACTTCAGAC
>JAEKFU010000246.1 GCA_016522385.1 Pseudomonadota bacterium | reverse complement strand
CGATGAAACCGAACCCTTCTGTTTCCAGACCCATTGATGGCGCAGACAGCAGACATCACCCCCGGCCTGTGGCCGGCGGGACTCTAGACCATCCACAAACCCCAAACTCACAAGAGGAGGCATAATGGCGGCACTTCCCTACATGCAGTTCTATATCGCGGACTATCTGGCGGATACCGCACACTTGGATGTCACCGAACATGGCGCCTACCTGCTCCTGATCATGACCTATTGGCAGCGCGGCAAGCCGCTGCCCAATGATGATGTAAGACTGGCGCGTATCGCGCGCTGCTCTAAGGAACAATGGGCCGCAGTGCGTCCGCATTGCGAAGAATTCTTTGACGTCACCGATGTCTGGCGACACAAACGCATCGATGCCGACCTGAAGGCTGTCAATGCCCGCTCAGACCAGGTCTCAGGTGCGGCTAAGTCCCGATGGAATAAGAAAAAAACCCGTCATGCGAACGCATTGCGGACGCATATGCGAACGCAATGCGATACAGATACAGATATATATACCCCCCAAACCCCCCACAGGGGGGCTTTTAAATCTGGTTTTGAAAAGGGCAGCAAGTCGGACCTCTCTGCCATGACGGCAGACGCCTGGGACAAGGCGATAGACCGGTATCGTCAGTTCGTCGACGGCAGGCCGCACGCCTCGGAACACCCGCCGCCGGGCGTCTGGTCAGACCGGTTTGGCAAGCCGCCCGGCTATCCCGGCTGCAGGGCGCCGGCTGACATTCTCAACCGACACGGTTTCGAACCGCGGAGGCTCCAGTGACAGCACTCAGCACCATGACACCGGCAGAGCGTTCCTACATGGCACGACGCCTGCCGCGCACCTTCAAGGCCATGCAGGCCCGCCTGTCAGAAGACCTCACGCAAGTGAAGCGGCATCGCACACGTGAGCGCCTGCTTCACTTTGACTGGGACCGTCTTCAGGCCATCAAGCAGCGCACCAAGCTCAGCCGGCGGAACAAGGCCAGACCGTTTGACCGCAGGCCAACGACGGACCAGACGATCGTGCGGCTGCTGGTCGAGCATTCGGGCCATGCGCCAAACGAGCTGTGTTCTGTGCGTCGCAAGCAATCCCTCGTCCATGCCCGCCACGCCGGCATGTGGCTTTTGCGCAAGCACACCTCCCTGAGCTTGCCGCAGATCGGCAGATGTTTTGGCGGTCGTGACCACAGTACCGTCTTGCACGGCATAAGGTCTGTGGACGGACAAGCTGAGCGATACGCGCACATCATCGTGCCGATCGAGCAGGCCCTGAAAAAGGATAGCGTCGATGACTGGCGACCAACAGATCGATGACGCGGGCAATCCCGCCCGCGACCGGAACGGGGGTTGATGCAGTTGGCAAGGCCGGGTCGCAAGAGGAAAACCAAGGTCACACTTGCCGTTGGCCTGGGTGTTTCACGCGAACGTGCAAGCCGGGCAGGGGAGGGGGCCATTGAACTCAGGCGCGAGACCCCGCAACGGCCGCCCTTCGGCGTTCGCCTGGTCGACTGGCCGCTTGCCCGGCTGCAGAAGCAAGGCGTCATCGATGCCGCCCAGTATGAAGCAGGCGAGAGGTACCATGCCGATTGGTACAGTGCCGGCCTGTGCCCGATAACGGTCATCGACTATGCCAGAGACAGGGTCGACACCTCCACCACGCCGCAAGGCCCAGAGTTTCGTGCAGAGGCCCGGGCAAGGTTCCTCAGAGCAGCAGCGGTCAACGGCCCGATGGTGTCACCGGTCGTCGATGCGATCTGCCTCGCCGGCCAGGAGATAGCCAAGGTCGAAAGCCATCCAAGCCTGTGCAGAAACAAGCGCGACAGAACCGTGCAGGTCAAAACCATAATTGAGATCGGCCTAGACAACCTCGCCATCCACTACGGTTTCAAGAAGCCGCCTTGATGAACGCCCCGCACCTTGCCGTAGCGCATGTGCAGAAGCTGCTGCGAACCTGAACGACAACTCACCGGTGATCGGCAACGCTTGTCCGGATTTCTCTTAAATTGGGAAAAACCGGTCTTAAGGCGCGGATCTGTCAAACGTCAGGAGATCACCCGTTTTTGCAAGTTCGTGCAGCGAGCCGGCAATTCAGCTTGGCGCTATCATCGACCGAGACCTCCTGCCGGTTAAAATGTCCGGTGCCGGACGAACACCGGACTCTCGTGTCAGCAGACTGTCAGGACCGAGATTGACCCAACTAAGAGATTCGGCACCGAAACTTGCAGGACCGCTATGTGTATTTGGCGAACGTCATTACATGAAGGCCTGAACTTCAGGTTTCGGGGGCGAAGCGGACACTTTTTCCGAATGCCTGATTCCCGAGAGGTGACAACAAGAGACTCTCAACGTTTGCATTTGCAGCGTAGATTTCACACCTCGATTTCTCTACCGTCTGGAGCCGAGAGGATTGAGCGTGGAACGTATGCTTGCCGCCATACCTGGTGCTGATGTCGTGACAGTCAAAGAAGAAGCATTGCTACATGTCTTGATAGCACGGCCGCACCCCTCGTGCGCTTCGTGCGATTGATAGTAGCCATCCCATGCAGGAATCAGCCTTCCTGAATCACTTGAGGAAACTTCTGCTTAATCCAATCTGACACAATCGAAAAGAGATGTTGACGATCCTTGCGTTTGTCAAACGTGTGGGATGTGTCTTCGAGGTGCAACTCGGTTATGCCGTGGCTATTGCCAAGCGATGCAGCAAGTTGTCCCGGCCTGCTGTAGTACTTGGCCCCTCGGGTGAATATGGCAAGCAGCTCGCCGTCGCGTGCAATGAAATTTCGATAGTACGCGTTCATGACCTCGGGCGCGTCCCAGTCCCGGACATCAACCTGCGCAGCAGTTCGTTTGATGAATTTGTTGAGCCGCGCACCCAATTTTCGCGGCGAACTATCGGGCCGGCTCATTTTCCGCATTTGACGGAATGTGGTTTCTGCATAGCTCAATTTTGAATGTTGCACGAACCCGTCCAGCATCACCATGCCGACGACCTGTGGCCTTTGATCTGCTATGATCATTGCATCGTCAGCGCCTGAGCACAGACCGAGCAAAACAAACTTGTCCACACCCAGAGAGGACAGATACTCGACAGTCTCATCAAAATCTTTCGTCAATGTTTCAGCTCTTGAGCTGCCGCTCCTGGTTGCGCTTTCGCCTTTTCCGGATTGATCGATCCGCGCACATACGAAGCCCGAAGATGCAAGATGGCGGGCCAGATCAACATGAAGCCTGTTTGGTCCAATATGATGCACCTGGCCCGCGTTGAGCACGATCACGCCTGCACGCCGCAAGTTGTGCGCCATCGGATGGGTCACAATGCCGAACAGCGATCCATCAGTGCCAAATAAATGTGCCGTTTCGTTCATGAGAGCTGTTCGCAAACAAGTCGAACCGAGTCATGCGCATAAAACAGCGAGTAAATTGGCTCACTCCAGGTCCACACATCGCCTGATTCGATGACATCAATTCCAAGTTGAGCAGGTGGATGATCCCAAGTGTGGCTTGACGTCGTTACGGCGTTGGCGCGCACGCTGTCCAGGCGTCGCACCTTCAAACCTCTAAGTTCTTCAGCGATCTGACCGCTCAACGTATAGCCGTTACAGTCGAAAGAACCATCGGCATGATGCTCTATGTCCGTCTCTCTGTCCTTGAGCAGGGTGTGTCCATCGAGCAGCGGGTCCCAGCCGATCAGCATTTCGATATCGCGACGAAGGCTCACCATGGCGGCCAGCGCAAAGCCCAGCCGTGCGCCGACGATCGACACATGCTCTGAACCGGAGTGCTGGCGCACATGATCAATCGCACATTCGATATCCGCGAGCCAGTCGGTCACGCTGACCGATGCCGGATCAACCATGGAGTTGCCGGTGCCCGACAGGTCAAATCGGAGGACATCATAGCCTTGCGTGCTTGCGCGCTGCGCAATCTGTCTCAATGCCCAATGCGCACAAATCGCTTCGCCGAACAGCGGTTGGCAAATGACCAAACAGTGAGATCGACCTGCCCCCTCGTGTGGATGTATGATGCCAAATGATGTGGGAGGATCGCCGTAGAATGCTGGCAACATGAGGATCAAATCGGGTTAACGTAAACCATTGCAGAGTCGGAGCTCGAGTTCCAGATTAACTAGTTTATTGAGGACGCTCAGTCTTGTCGACTAATTTGAGATATAATCAACATCACACAACAATTGTCACTAACGGTCATTCCAACTTGACTGAATGTCGGGCTGCCAAGTTCTGGGCACATCCGCTTTGAGCGTGCCCCGCATCGAAGTACCGGAGACGGCATGAAAAGGATACCAAACAGCTTCCTGATCATCGGCGATGAGTCGTTGACCATCGCGTGCGCCTCGGAACTCGTTGAGCGGTCGCACCGGCTGGTCGGTGTGGTCAGTCATTCAACACAGGTCAGGACTTGGGCAAAAGATGCGAATGTACCGCTGATCGAATATGCAGACATCAGAAATCAGACTTCTGTCGACTACCTGCTGAGCATTGCCAATCTAAGGATACTCGGTCGCGAAGAACTGGCCGTTCCACGCAAAGGCGCATTCAATTTCCATGATGGCCCGGTGACGGACATTATTGGTGTCAACAATCCACCCTGGGCGATCCTCAACGGCTTCACGCAGTACGGTGTGACCTGGCACGAGATGGTGCCTGAGGTCGATTGCGGCGATGTTCTGGCGACCGAATCTCTGGAAATCGAACCGGATGAGACATCCGTTACCCTGAACACGAAGTGTTTCCATGCCGGTTTTCGCAGCTTCAAGCGGCTCCTCGATCGACTCGAAGCAGGGACATTGCAAGCCAAACCTC
>JAEKFU010000132.1 GCA_016522385.1 Pseudomonadota bacterium | reverse complement strand
ACCGCACAGATTGAACAGCCTGCTTCAACGTCTTTCGGGTGCCAATAAGTGACACTCGACGAGCGTCCACTCAGCAAAAGCGACCTTCGGCAAGCATCGCATTAGCAATGGCTCTCGCGCAGTCCTGCCATTCCCGTCTTGTGGTTAATCAGCTGCAGAAATCCTCCGGAATTCTCCCAAAAACAATCGGTTCTAGTGACCTGCGCCTGGTCGGTACGGTCCGTCTCGTTTCGTCCAACTCCCGTTTCGTTGGCACGGCGTTTGCTCCACGGCCATTGCTGCGGAAATAACAAAACGGGCTACCATGATCGATCTCTTGATGCGTGGCGCGCTACGGAGGGCGCTGCTCCAACTAGTATTTGCCGGTGCGCTGTTGGCGTGCATGTTTTCGGACCAGGCTTGGGCGGTCAAGGTTGACCCGCTCTGGGCCGCGGAGCGGGCCGCTCAGGAAGCCCGGGCATCGCATCCTTTCGCAACCATGACGCGCGACATGCACCCTTTGGCCTTGAATTCTTCAGAACGTTCACTGCCAGTTCCCAAAAGACGCCCCGTTTTGGGCAAGGGTAGGCAGATACGGGGCATCAAGATCACACCGACATCAGCGAGCTGGAAGGTGAAGGGATTGAAGCCGAAGCTTGTCAAGCTGCTGGTGCAGGTCCAACTTCACTACGGCCGCCCTTTGCATATCATCTCCGGCTGCCGCAGCAAAAAGCACAACCGAAGGGTCGGCGGGGCAAGGCGCTCGCAACACCTTTATTGCAAAGCAGCAGACTTCCAAATACCTGGCGTGTCCAAACACAAGCTGGCGGCATATCTCAAGCGCTTGCCAGGGCGCGGCGGCGTCGGTCTCTATTGCCGGTCGAGTTATGTCCATCTCGATATCGGACCCAGACGCCAATGGTACTGGTCATGTGGAAAGCGCAAGAAGTACAAGAAGCGCCGCGCTCGCCGGAAAGTCGCCAAACTGAATAATAACTACTCCAAGCGCCGGGCCCTTCGAAAGCGCACGAAAACACGCAAGCATCAAAGGATCAGAAAGGCCAAGAGGGACCAGTAGTCGGGCAATCGGGGCCACCACCGGCTAATCTGGGGGCCCGTGCGGTGTTGCAATACAGCAACGGCTCGGTAGAATTGGACTTTTGCAGATCCAAAAGCCATCAAAAGCTTGCGAGTACTCGCGTATCGCAATTGACTCGCATTAGACTAAAGTCTAAAGTAGATGATGTGGCGATGAGACAGACGCTGGTCCTGTCCAGTTGGTTGTCAACCACTTGCAAATGACGGGTCCCGAACGCCATCGTCAGAAATTCGAGCGCCTTCAGCCAATTGAGCGGGGCAGCATGACTGCAAGGGCTCGGCCACATCACATCGAACACATCTCTGGCGCGGCCCTACGGGGCCGCTCTTTCTAACTGATGCATCCCGCACCGGGCGCCGCGCGATGTGGGGGATCGTGCAAGACCGGTTCGCCGTCTGCAGCCCACCCCGGGGGCAAGCCCTCCGGGACGGCCAATATTCCGGCAAATCCGGCGCTTTTCTCCTTGCCCGATAATCGCGCTGTCAGAATGGTTCCGAATCAAAACGAAACGGACTACATCAGGCTTGTCATCAATTGACATAACCAAAGACAAAACCTGATCGACTGCAAAACTTTAGCGGACGTTTAGCGTTTCAGATTAGTTCAATCCGAAACGATCATGCGCTAGGGCTGTCAGCCATTATGGCCGGACCGGGAACTCGCTGGGGCGCGTCACATAACATTAAGGGTTCGTTAACCGACTCAGCACAGCGTGCGCGATTGGGAGTGGGGTTGAAAACAGGTGCCACCGGAAGTGGGATATCCGTTCGCGGCGCCTCGTGCTTTGGGGGTGCACTTCATGATCGAACTGTTTCTGTCGGTATGCCTGGTCAGTCAGGCAGATGTGTGCAAAGACGTCCGTCTCACCTATACGGGAAAAGACTTCACTCCGGTGCAGTGCATTATGGGCAGCGAGCCGGAAATTGTGCGCCGGATCGAAGGCGATCCAAAATGGACTGTCAAACGGTGGAAGTGTGGCCGCACAGGGGCTGCTGAAAAGATTGTTTGAAGGTTTGGCGCCTGAATCGATGTAACGAGCAATCAGTCGAGACAAGGATCATAGATCCCGGGACGGCCGCGCGCTGACCAAACTCCTGAACCAATTGTCTTTTTGGCGTAGACTGGGTTTCCTATCGCAACAGGAGCCTGGACGATGTCAGATCAACATACTCTTGGGGCGGGTGCCGGCAGCCGTAAATCCAACTTTCCTGATCAGCATATTGGCTATGCAAGACGCTTGAGCGATCGGGCCGTTCAAGACTTCGCACGCCAGGAACGAGTGGGCCTAGAATTGGCCGCAAAAATTCGCTTGAGCATTTTGGCGGTTGCTTTCACGTGGTTGGCCATCGATCTTCCCATGACGGGAACCGCGTATGCCTATGAGTTGGGCGTGATTGGCGTCTATGTTCTTACCGGCATTGCGCATCTGCTATGCGCGCGGCATGCCATCGCTTTACCATACTCTGTATACGGA
>JAEKFU010000736.1 GCA_016522385.1 Pseudomonadota bacterium | reverse complement strand
GTTCAGCATTGTCATTCCGCCGCCGAATGTCACCGGTTCGTTGCACATGGGCCACGCCCTGAACAATACGGTACAGGATATTCTGTGCCGCTTTGAGCGCATGCGGGGCAGGGACGTGCTGTGGCAGCCCGGGACGGATCACGCCGGCATCGCCACGCAGATGGTGGTCGAGCGCCAGTTGATGGAAACCCAGCAACCGTCCCGGTGGGACATGGGCCGGGAGAAATTCATTGAACGGGTCTGGGAATGGAAGGAGGAATCCGGCGACATCATCACCCGTCAGCTACGCCGGCTTGGCGCTTCGTGCGACTGGAGCCGCGAACGCTTCACCATGGATGAAGGACTGTCGGCCGCCGTCCTCAAGGTGTTTGTCCAGCTCTATAAGGACGGCCTCATCTACAAGGACAAGCGGCTGGTCAACTGGGACCCCAAACTGCTGACCGCAATATCCGATCTCGAGGTACAGCAAATTGAGACCAACGGTCACCTTTGGCATTTCAAATACCCGATCGAGGGCGAGGACGGCCGCTTCATCACCGTGGCAACGACCCGACCGGAAACCATGCTGGGTGACACTGGCGTTGCCGTCCATCCTGACGATGAGCGCTACAAGGACCTGATCGGCAAGCATGCCATCCTGCCACTCGTCGGCCGTCGCATGCCGATTGTCGCCGATGACTATGCCGATCCGGAACAGGGGTCCGGTGCGGTAAAGATCACACCGGCGCATGATTTCAATGACTTTGAAGTCGGCAAGCGGCAGAACCTGCCGCAAATCAATATCTTCGATAAGCATGCGGCCCTCATGCTCGCCGACAATCCTGAGTTCACTGAAGGCGTCCCGGAGTCGGAGGAATTGGCCGCCACATTGTCCATGCACGGCGTCGACCGCTTCGCCGCCCGCAAGAC
This sequence comes from Pseudomonadota bacterium, assembly GCA_016522385.1. Lineage (GTDB taxonomy): Bacteria > Pseudomonadota > Alphaproteobacteria > Rhizobiales > Aestuariivirgaceae > JABDJG01. The sequence goes on along the minus strand of JAEKFU010000736.1, from coordinate 5,504 downwards.
CATCGTTGAGCGGATGGAGGCGGCCGGGTTGCTGGCCAAGACCGATGATCATGTTCACACGGTGCCTTACGGCGACCGTGGCAACGTCGTCATCGAACCCTGGCTTACCGAGCAATGGTATGTCGATGCCGCAACGCTTGCCAAACCGGCCATTGCCGCCGTTGAACGGGGCGATACCGTCTTTGTGCCCAAGAACTGGGAGAAGACTTACTTCGAGTGGATGCACAATATTCAACCCTGGTGCATTTCGCGGCAATTGTGGTGGGGCCATCAGATCCCGGCCTGGTATGGCCCGGATGGCGAGATCTTTGTCGAAGAGGCCGAGGAGCTGGCCTTTGCCGCCGCGGAACGGCACTACGGCTCCCGGGTTGCGCTCGAGCGTGACGAAGATGTGCTCGACACCTGGTTCTCATCGGCCCTGTGGCCGTTCTCGACCCTTGGCTGGCCGGAGGAGACGCCGGAACTGAAACGCTATTACAAGACTGACACCCTGGTGACCGGCTTCGACATCATTTTCTTCTGGGTCGCCCGCATGATGATGTTCGGCCTGCATTTCATGAGAGATGAAAATGGCCAGCCGGAAGTCCCGTTCCATACCGTTTACATCCACGCCCTGGTCCGCGACGAAAAAGGTCAGAAGATGTCCAAGTCCAAGGGCAACATCATCGATCCGCTTGAATTGATCGAGGAATTCGGCGCCGATGCACTGCGTTTCACCCTGGCCGCCATGGCCGCCCAGGGGCGCGACATCAAGCTCGCCAGATCGCGTGTCGAGGGCTACCGCAATTTTGGCACCAAGCTGTGGAATGCCGCGCGTTTCTGCGAAATGAACGAAATCAGGCGTGACGCTGACTTCGATCCGCTCGCCTCACGCCTGACGGTCAATATCTGGATCACCGGTGAAGTCGCCAGGACGCGGGACGCCATCACCGCCGGCATTGAAGAGCACCGCTACAATGAAGCCGCAGGTGCCATTTATTCCTTCGTGTGGCGCATCTTTTGCGATTGGTATCTGGAGCTCATCAAGCCGATCCTGGCCGGCGGCGATGAAGCTGCCATTGCCGAGACCCGCGCTACAGCCGGCTGGGCGCTCGACCAGATCTTGATCATGCTTCACCCGTTCATGCCGTTCGTGACCGAAGAGCTGTGGAACAAGACCGGCGGGCAGGGGCTCTTGATCGGAGCTGACTGGCCCGACTATCCGATTGTCGTCGATCAGACCGCGGCCGCCGAGATTGACTGGCTGATCAGTTTCATTTCCGAGGTGCGCTCGGTGCGAGCGGAAATGAACGTACCGGCCGGCAGCAAGGTGCCGTGCGTCATCGCTGGTGCCAATGCTGAAACCCGCCGGCGTGCCGCACAATGGGAAAACGAGATGGCCCGTCTCGCCCGTCTGGACCGCATAACCTTCGCCGATGAGGTGCCAAGTCGGGCTGCCCAGATCGTGCTCAATGAAGCAACGATTGCCCTGCCGCTTGACGGCATCATCGATTTTGCCGCCGAAAGGGCCCGGCTCGACAAGGAGTTGGAAAAGATCACCAAGGACATGGCCCAAATCGATGGCCGCCTCGGCAATACGCAATTCGTCTCAAAGGCGCCGGCCCATGTCATTGCGGAAGCCAAAGACCGACGTCAAGAGCTGACATCGCGCAAAGCCAAGGTCGACGAAGCAATCGACCGCCTGAAAGCGGTCGGGTAGAGCCGGCGGCTTGGCATTGAAAGTCCTCGCCTACAAACCCGGTCATGACGGGCATATCGCATGGCTCGAAGACGGTAAGCTGCACTACTCGATCGAGCGCGAAAAGGATTCCGGGCCGCGCTTCGGCTCGATCAACACCGATCTGTGGATGCGGGCGCTCAATCTCGCCGATGGCGTGCCGGATGTGCTTGCCGTTTCCGGCTGGGCCAGACAGTGGCGCCCGCTTGGCGACATCGTCGAAGCGGGATATTTCGGTGAGAACACCGACGGCATCATCGACCGGCCGCACCGGTTTCTCGGTCACGATACCCGGCTCTTCTCGTCCTCGCACGAACGTTCGCACCTGATGGGCAGTTATGCCATGTCGCCCTTTGCGCAAGGTGAAGAGATCTACGCCCTGGTCTGGGAAGGCATGATCGGCGCGTTTTACCGTTTCCATGCAGACTTGAACATCACGCGGCTCGGCTCACCCTTCGATGGGCCGGGACACAAATATGCGTCGATCTACGGGCTCGCCGACCCGCTGTTTCCAACCGACGCACCGCGCCCGCGTCATGAGGATGCCGGAAAACTCATGGCGCTGGCCAGCTATGGCGAGCCGCGCAATGCCAATCCGCAGGAGTTGGAATTGATCGACAGGGTACTGGGCTGGAACTCGCTACAGGGCGCAGTCCGTAAGGACGCTTACCAGGACAGTCCCTACTTCAATATAGGTCTCGACAGCCAGGCGTTCCGCGATCTTGCCTGGCAGATGCAGACCCAGATCTTCAAGCGCTTTCATACCTTCGCGGAAGCGCACATGACCGAGGGGCTGCCACTGTTGATATCCGGCGGCTGTGCCCTCAATTGTGACTGGAACAGTGCCTGGAAGACCTGCGGGCTGTTTGCCGATGTGTTCGTGCCGCCATGCGCCAATGATTCTGGCTCAGCGATCGGCACCGCCGCTGATGCCCAGTGGTTTTACACTGGTGAGGCCAAGATCACCTGGAGCACCTATTCCGGCGAAGATTTTGTCATGGATCATGCCGACCTGGCTGGCATCAAGGTCAGGCGACGCGACGATACCGAGATTGCCGGCCGTCTCGCTGATGGAGACGTCATTGCCTGGGTGCAGGGCCGTTGTGAGATCGGGCCAAGGGCGCTGGGCAACCGTTCTCTGCTGGCCGCGCCGTTCACCAGCCAGATGCATCAGCGGCTCAACAAGATCAAGCAGCGCGAAGCATTTCGACCTATCGCACCGATTTGCATGGCCGAAGAGATCGACAGGCTGTTCGAACACCACGGCGAAAGCCCGCATATGCTGTTTTTCCAGAAAGTGAAGACCGATGCCATCAAGGCGGTAACCCATGTCGACGGCTCTGCGCGACTTCAGTCGGTCACCGCCGATGAGAACCCTGAAGCGCACGCCCTGTTGAGTGCCTTCAGGGAACGCACCGGTTACGGCATATTGTGCAACACGTCATTGAATTTTAAGGGCCTAGGCTTCATCAACCGGCTGAGCGACCTCATCCGCTATGCCCGCGAGCACCGCCTGGACGGCTGCGTCGTCGGCGATGACTTTTATGATCTTTGAAATCGATGCAAGCCTTGCAGCGCTGCCGTGAAAGATTTACCACATCGGCTCGAACCCGGCCGAGCGAACAGGCGAACCACAACAATGATCGTCGACACCCGTACACCTGACCCCAAGAAATTCATCAAGGGCGCCACTGGCGATTGGGAAATCGTCATCGGCATGGAAGTCCACGCCCAGGTGTCGGCCAAGGCTAAACTGTTTTCCGGTGCCTCGGCGGAATTCGGCGGCGAGCCCAATGATCATGTCTCCCTGGTCGATGCGGCCATGCCCGGCATGTTACCGGTGATCAACGGATTTTGTGTCGAACAGGCGGTGCGCACCGGGCTCGGCCTCAAGGCTGAGATCAACCGCTATTCGGTGTTCGACCGAAAGAACTACTTCTATCCTGACCTCCCACAGGGTTATCAGATTTCCCAGTACAAGCAGCCTGTGGTTGGCGAGGGCACAGAGACCATCGACATGCCGGATGAGGGCAGGGTCGAAGTGGGTATAGAACGGCTACACCTGGAACAGGATGCCGGCAAGTCGATGCATGACCAGCACCCGTCCATGAGTTTTGTCGACCTCAACCGGTCCGGCTGCGCCCTGATGGAAATCGTCTCCAAGCCGGACATGCGCTCAGCTGATGAAGCCAAGGCCTATGTCAGCAAGCTGCGCACGATTATGCGCTATCTCGGCACCTGTGACGGCAACATGGAACAAGGCTCGCTCCGCGCCGACATTAATGTCTCGGTGCGCGAGCCCGGTGGCGAGTTCGGCACACGCTGCGAGATCAAGAACGTCAATTCAATACGCTTCATGGGTCAGGCCATCGAATACGAAGCGCGACGTCAGATTGGTATCCTGGAAGACGGTGGCACGGTCGATCAGGAAACCCGGCTGTTCGATGCCAGATCAGGAGAGACCCGCTCGATGCGCTCCAAGGAGGAAGCCCACGACTATAGGTATTTTCCGGACCCTGACCTGTTGCCGCTGCAGATCGACGAAGCCATGATCGATGACATCAAGGCCTCCTTGCCGGAATTGCCGGACGAGAAAAAAGCCCGCCTGATCGCAAGCTATAGTCTGTCTGACTATGACGCAGACATCCTCATTGGCGAACAGGCATCGGCAGACTTCTTCGAGCTGGTCGCCAAGGGCCGCGACGGCAAGGCTGCGGCCAACTGGGTGATCAACGAGCTGTTCGGCCGACTCAACAAGGAAGGTCGCGGGATTTCCGATAGTCCGGTCTCGGCGGACCAACTGGGCGCCATCGTCGATCTCATTGATGAAGGAACAATCTCCGGCAAGATCGCCAAGGAGCTCTTCGAAATCGTCTGGCAAGAAGGCGGTGACCCGCGCGCCATCGTAGAAGACCGTGGCATGAAGCAGGTAACAGACACCGGTGCCATTGAGGCGGCAATCGATGAAATTATTGCCGCCAACGCGGAAAAGGCCGAACAGGTCAAGGACAAGCCGAACATGATCGGCTGGTTCGTCGGCCAGGTCATGAAGTCGACCGGCGGCAAGGCCAATCCGCAAGCGGTCAACCAGATCTTGCGCGACAAACTCGGTGTCGAATGACATTCACATAAGACCTGCCAGCCAGGCCGACCTTGCGCCGGTCCAGACTCTGCTGGTCACCACCTGGCACGACACCTACGATGTGCTGATCGGCTCTGATCAGGCCGCGGACATCACTTCGCGTTGGCACGCGATCGGCGTCCTGCGAGGAGACCTTGTTGACCCAAAGGCGGTTTTTCTGGTCGCCGAACTGGACGGGAGGCTCGTCGGCCATGCGCTTGGGCGTGTCGACGACACCGGCCGGGCAGTACTAAAACGCCTTTATATACTGCCGGAGTGCCAGCGTCATGGCGTTGGCGGTGCACTGCTTGAGGCAATCCAAAGCCACATCGGCCCAGAAATGCCGATGGAACTCGAGGTGGAACGGCAAAACGCAAAGGCCATTGCCTTTTATGCCGGTCACGGCTTTGTCGAAATTGGCACAACAGCGCACTGTGGTGCTGACAGCAATATACCCGCGATCATCATGCGACGCGCTGTAACGCCTTGAAGCTAAATAGATTTATTGCATTTTGATTGCATCGGTCAAAACGCAATCCGAACCCAACGGACCCTAAATCGGCAAGCAACCAACATCGTCTTTTCTTCTAAGAACACTGGATCGACGCTTGTAAACCGTGTAGCAGGGGTATGGGGATTAGATTCGAGGGGCATTGAGGATTTCCC
>JAEKFU010000730.1 GCA_016522385.1 Pseudomonadota bacterium | reverse complement strand
TTGCGCATCGCTCTCCAGCGCCCGTTTCCAGAAGTCGCGTTCTTCCCCGCTGCCACGACGATAAGACAGCACGACCGGTAGCGTGATTTTGCCTTCGCGAAAATCGTCACCGACCGATTTGCCCAGTACCGCCTGTTTGCCTGAATAATCGAGCGCATCATCGACAAGCTGAAACGCCACGCCGAGATTACGGCCGTATGACTCCAGTGCCGCTTGCTCGTCCTTTGGCAAAATGGCGATAACGCCGCCAACTTCGGCGGCGGCCGCAAACAGCGCTGCCGTCTTGGCGCCAATGATTTGCAAATAGGCATCCTCAGTTGTCGACGTGTCGTGTGACACGGCCAGCTGCATGACCTCACCTTCGGCAATCACAGCTGCGGCGTTCGACAAGATCGCGAGCGCTTCGAGAGACTTGGTTTCAACCATCATCTTGAATGCCTGGCCGAGTAGATAATCGCCGACCAGCACGCTGGCCTGGTTGCCCCAGATGAGTCGGGCCGCTTGCTTGCCGCGTCTGAGATCGCTTTCATCGACCACATCATCATGCAGTAATGTGGCCGTGTGCATGAACTCTACCGCTGTCGCCAGTTTGATATGTGCATCGCCGCGATAGCCGCCGAGCTGTGCCGCTGCAATCGTCAGCATTGGCCTCAGCCGTTTGCCGCCGGAACTGACCAGGTGCTCGGTCAGCTCCGGGATAATTTCGACATTGGATTGTGCCCGAGCCACGATGGCTTCATTGACACGTTCCATGTCTGCAGCAACCAGCCTCATCAGCGCCTCAATACCGGCACCCCGCTCGTCACTGTCAAATGCTACGACTACTCCCATGGAATTGGCCCCTGTCACCTGTGTTTCATTTCGAACATATTGAGTTGAACCATGTGCGACAAGCGCGACAGTTGGACGCTCGATTACAATTTGTTTACCATGTCTGTGTCACTAATTGGCGTTAAGTGGCTTGATCGGCAGCGCCCAACCGATCCGGATTGCCAGTAAACGCCACGAAACTGGTGGAATCCGGGAAATGCAAGAGCTTTTGCGATCCAATGACTTGGTTCTGTTGTCCTATGTCACTCATCTACTGGACGAAGCAGGAATCGCACACGTTTTGTTCGACGTTCACACCAGTGCCATCGAGGGATCGATCGGCATTTTGCCCCGAAGGTTAATGGTTAACGACGATGAAGTTAACGTTGCAAAAAGTATACTGCGTAACGCCTCAACAACCTTCCCAGCCGCATAATTCGGGACTGTATGACTATGACCGCCGCAACATCGATTCCTGAGACTAAACCGACTCCTGCAGAAGCGGCCGTCCCTGCATCGCTGTCCGATGACGCCTTTCTTGACGGTAAGCTGCGCCTGCTACAACCCGAGAAGGGGTACCGGGCAGGTATCGATTCGGTGTTTCTCGCCGCCACTATTCCTGCTGAAGCCGGTGAGACATTGTTTGAAGCCGGCATCGGCACCGGAGTTGCCGCATTGTGTCTGGCGGCCCGTGTGACCAACATACACATCACCGGCGTCGAGATCGCCACACGTTACGCGATGATGGCTGAGCAGAATGCCAAACGCAACAATATGGAAGGTGCTATTCGGGTTATCAAGGGTGACGTAAAGGACGCGCTGCGGCGTGATCTGGCCGCCTGGCCGGAACATGGTTCCTTCAGTCATGCCTTCGCTAATCCGCCATTCTTCGAGGAAGACAGTTCCACTAAATCACCCAACAAGCTGCGTGCAATTGCGAACACCTTCGGCCCTGAAGATCTCGAATTGTGGGTCAAGGTGCTGAGCACCATGGTTGCACTGCGTGGCACGGTGACATTCGTCCATCGCGCCGAGGCTCTTGGCCGTCTGTTATCCAATATGGAAGGCCGTTTTGGCGATATCAGGATAGCCCCACTTTATGCCCGCGAGGGCATGGCGGCATCACGGGTCATTGTTCAGGGCGTCAAAGGTGCCAAGGGACCGATGCAACTTTTACCGGGTCTCGTTCTGCATTCGGCTGGCTCGCAGTTCACCCCGGAAGCCGAAGCCATATTGCGCGACGGTCTGGCCTGGCGGCTGAGATAGCTTGGTTGAGCTAGGTTTGGCTTCGACTGATGCCTCTGCGTTCATAAACATAATCGACACCTTGCCGAAAGGACCGGCGTTGCCTATGTCTTGTCGGTCATGACAAGTGCGCGTTCATTTTTTAGCAGGTTTGTCCCGGCACGCTTTCGGCCATCCGCCAAGCTAGTGCCTTTGGTGAGGCTGAACGGCGCAATCGGCATGGGATCCCCGGTTCGGCCGGGGCTGTCGCTTGCAGTGGTCAACCCGGTTCTGGAAAAGGCTTTTGCCATCAAGGGCATTGCCGCGGTGGCCATTGCCGTCAACTCGCCCGGCGGTTCGCCGGTTCAATCTTCTCTGATCCATGACCGTATCCGCCGGCTTGCTGAGAAGCATGATGTCAAGGTCTATACGTTTTGCGAGGATGTCGCTGCGTCCGGTGGTTATATG
>JAEKFU010000684.1 GCA_016522385.1 Pseudomonadota bacterium | reverse complement strand
CGTGCAATCCGTGCGCGGCCGCCAAGGCCTGCAACCCGTGCAATCCGTGCGCAGCCAGTGCCTGCAACCCGTGCAATCCGTGCGCAGCCAGTGCCTGCAACCCGTGTAATCCTTGCGGAGCGAGCGGTGAAGCAGTCGAACTGACCGCCGAGGAGCTCAAGGCGCTGTATGGTTGCCTGGCACCGAAGCTTGCCAAGACCTACAAGGGCGGCGAGCATTGGGCGACGGCCCGTTGGAGCAAGTGGAAGGTGTTCGGTAAACATGCCTATGTCAGCGCTACGCATGGCGGACGGTATGTGCAGAACCTGTCAAACAAGCTCGGCGCGTCGACCTATGGCAAGTATGACGAAATCAAAGCCATGCCGATCGGCTCGACCATCGCCAAACCGAGTTTCACCGTCGGCAAGAACGGCGCTGCATCGATGGGTCCGTTGTTTATCATGGAGAAGATGACCAAGGGCTGGAACCCTGAGACTGCAGATTGGCGGTATGCCATGGTCATGCCTGGGGGTTCGACCTTCGGGGTCACCAAGGGTGTCGGCTCGGCCAAGCTTGGCTTCTGCCATGAATGTCATGCCGGTGCCGAAGACAACGACTACATGCTGTTCCTGCCCGAAGAGTTCCGGAACTAGCACGACAATCTGTGATCCGGCGCAACGTCAAGGCGCCGGATCGCGGGCAAGACCTGTGGCGACCTGAACGGTTGCTGCGGGTCTTTAATATTTGGGAGAATACGGACATCGTCGCGCTAGCAAGATTATTGGCAATGTTTGCTTTCGCCTTGGCGGGGAATACGTCGGCCAAAGCAGAGACGGTGCGTGGACCGGCCGAGGTGATTGATGGCGCGACAATGGTGGTTGCTGGCAAGACTGTCCGGTTGGACAACATTGTCGTACCGCCGCTCGGTGCGGCGTGTGCCTGGAACGGTCGACCATTCGACTGCGGCAAGTTGGCACGGGCCGGGCTAATGGACATTACCGCAGGCGCACAGGTGACCTGCACTACAGCGAGGATCGACACCTATCTCTGCAAGGCCGATAACTTCGATTTGGCTTTTGGATTGATCCACGCCGGTTGGGCGGTGCCGATGGCCGCTGCACCTGCGCACTATCATCGCAAGATGGAAGAGGCCCGCAGCCGCAAACGGGCGCTGTGGGGCGCCACTCATTCTGACGGAACACCATCGTTCGCGCTCACGCTCATACGTTGAGCAACAGGTGCTCACGCTCCCAGGAACTAATCACCTTGCGATACTGCACCATCTCGTATTCCTTGACTTCCTGATAGGCCGCAACGAACCGTTCACCAAAGACCTGCTTGAATGGCTTGGTATAATTGAGCTTGCTGAGGGCTTCTTCCATGTTGAGCGGCAATGTATGAGCGTAGCGGTAGGCGGAACCCTCAACCGGGGAACCGGGTTTCAGTCCTTCTGTCATCCCCAGATAGCCGCAGGCCAGTGAGGCAGCTATTGCCAGATAGGGATTGGAATCTGCCCCGGGTACTCGGTTTTCAACCCGCATGGCCTGGACATCGGCACTTGGTACGCGCAACGAGACGGTACGGTTGTCGCGCGCCCAGTGCACATTGGTCGGCGCATCCGAATAGGGCACCAGCCTACGGTAGGAATTAACGTTGGGCGCGACAAACGGCATGGCAGAGCTCATGTATCGCTGCAGGCCGGCAATATGATTCATGAACAATTTGCTCTCTTTGCCGGATCTAGTCGCAAAGATGTTCTTTCCGGTCTTGGCGTCGACTACCGACTGATGGATGTGCATGGAATTGCCGGGTTCGCTCTCATGCGGCTTGGCCATGAAGGTGGCATAGATGTTGTGCTTCAGCGCTGCCTGTCGCACTGCGCGCTTGAAGAGGAATACCTGGTCGGCAAGTTCCAGCGGGTCGCCATGCTCGAAATTGATCTCCAGCTGCGCCGGTCCGCTTTCATGTGACAGCGTGCCGATGTCGATGCGGTGTGGCTCGCAATAGTCGTAGATGTCTTCAACGATGGGTTCGAACTGGTTGACGGCATCGATGCCATAGGCCTGGCCTCCGTTCTCCTTACGGCCGGACTGGCCGAGCGGCGGCTCGAGCGGATAATCGGGATCGGTGTTGCGGGCAACCAAATAGAATTCCAGCTCGGGCGCAATGACCGGCCGCCAACCTCTGTCGGCATACAGATCGATCACGCGCTTCAACACATGGCGTGGTGCAATGTCGACTGGTTCGTCACTGAGATAAAAACAGTCGCAAATCACCTGCGCCGTTGGCTCGTCGTACCACGGCACCATACGGATGCTGATGGGATCGGGCTTCATATAGATATCCGACGACGCCGGATCGGTTGTCTCCGGCGCGGCAACATACCGGCCGGTGACGGTGAGAATGAAAATCTCTTCGGGCATCCGCAGCCCCCTGGTCCCCATGCCGGAGAGAAATTTGCCCGCCGGGATGATCTTGCCGCGGGCGACACCGGCCATATCGGGGATCAGGCATTCAATTTCCTCAATCTTGTGAGCCGAGATGAATTCATCGAGCTTGTGGCTCGGCATGGGACACCTTCTATGCAATTGTATGTGCTGAGGATTAGGGTAATGACAAACTGATTCACTTATAGTACGTCAAACCCGCAATCGCAAAAAGCCAAAAGAATCAATGGTGTTAACACGAGAGTCTGTCGAATGTCAGAATTGTGGTGCTCGACAGCCCCTAACTCTAAGCGGTGATTCATGGCCGACAAGGCGAATCTGAAAGAAGTCGAGGCATTTCTTAAGGTGCACCGGGATGTGACGACCGTCGATATGATGGTTGTCGACATGAACGGCATCTTGCGTGGCAAACAGCTTGGCCGTGACTATGTCACCAAGCTTTACACCGAAGGCGTGCGGCTTCCAGGATCGAACTACCTGCTCGACTGGACAGGACAGAATGTCAGCGCCTACGAGTATGGTACTTCGGACGGTGATCCGGACTACTTTTGCAAGGCGGCGCCGGGCACGCTCAAGCCCGTGCCGTGGGCGCGCCGATCGGCCGGACAGGTCATCGCGTCAATGGAGGACGCCGAGGGTCAGCCGCATTTTGCCGATCCCCGGCATATCCTTAAACGGGTCGTCGAGCGACTTGCCGATATCGGGCTGACGCCGGTGATTGCCATTGAGTATGAGTTTTACCTCGTCAATCAGGATGAAACGTCAAAGGAGCGAATTGTGCCGGCGCGCTCGCCGCAAACTAACTGGCGGGCAAGTACGGTCAATGTCTATGGTCTCGATGATGTTTATGACTTTGCGGACCTGTTGGGCGAAGTTCACGATGCCTGTGCGATGCAGGACATCCCGGCGGAGACCATCATTTCGGAATATGCCGCCGGCCAATTCGAAATCAATCTGCATCACTCGAGCGATGCGCTGAGGGCCTGCGACCAAGCAATCATGCTGGAGCATTGCATCAAGCAGGTCGCCCGCAAGCATGGCACGATCGCCACCTTCATGGCCAAACCGTTTGCCGAGAGTGCCGGGTCGGGCCTGCATGTTCATGTCAGCCTGCTGGACGAGAATGGCCGAAATGTTATGGCTGGCGAGATGGACAAACGCATCGAGCGGCCAATCAGCGACACACTACGACATGCGGTCGGCGGCCTGCTGGCAACAATGCCGGAGAGCATGGCGATTTTTGCCCCGAACGCCAACTCCTACCGCCGCCTGCGACCTGGCACCTATGCGCCGGTCAAGGGCATCTGGGGCGGCGACAATCGCACCTTGCCTTTGCGGGTGCCAGGCGGTGACGCTAAGTCAGCCCGCATTGAGCACCGGGTATCCGGGGCCGATGCCAACCCGTATCTGGTTGTCGCTGCTGTGCTTGCCGGAATGCATCACGGTATCACCAACAAGCTCACCCCACCGCAGGCAACCGTGGGTGACGGTTACGCCCAGGAAGACGGAATTGACCTACCGGTGCGTTGGCCGTTGGCGCTACAGGCATTACAGGACGGCAAGATCCTACCCGGCTATCTAGGTGAGAAATGGCTGGAGTGTTTTCACACCGCCCGCAGCAGTGAATGCGACAACCACCATTACACAATCCACGCGCTCGACTATGAATGGTATTTGAGAACCGCATGACCGCCGAATGAGCAAAGATCATAAACTAGCTTTAGGCGCGTCCAGCTGGTGGCGTGAGCGTTCCGACGGTATTGGCGTCGCACAATCGCTTGAGGTGACGCTCGTTCACCGCGAGCAAAGCCCCTGTCAACTGATCGAGATCTTTAAGCATGCTGCATTCGGCCATATCCTGGTGCTGGACGGCTATGTGCAGGCCAGCCAGGCCGATGAGTTCATCTATCACGAAATGGCGTTGCATGTTCCCTTGCTGGGGCGCGAACGCAACGACACTTCAGTGCTGATAATCGGCGGCGGTGATGGCGGTGCCCTGCGCGAAGCGCTGGTGCATGATTTCGTCACCAGGATCACGATGGTTGAAATCGATCAGCGGGTGATTGACCTGTCGGTCCAGTACCTGGCGATCAACGGCAACTATCAGGATCCGCGTTTGCAACTGCTGGTCGAGGACGCCGCGAGTGTGGTTCGGTCGGCCTGCACACGTGGCGACAGCTATGATGTCATCGTGCTTGATCTGACTGAACCTGTCGGCCCGTCCTCGGCTCTGTTTACGGAAGAGTTCTGCATGGATCTGGCGGCACTCACATCGCCAACCGGTGTAATCGTTGATTCCGACAGCATGTTCCTGTCACGCGAAGGTGGCAAATTCCTGCAGGAGGTGAGTGGTGGTGGTGAAAACCTGGTTAGCGTCATGCGGCGCACCCGACTTCTTCCCCATATTGAGGTCTACCGGGCCCGTGTCCCACTCTATCCCGGCTCCGATTTCGGCTTCTTCCTGTACAGCCGCGACGGCGTCTCGCTGCGCCAGCCGGTGCGGAATTATACCGGCAGACACTATAACAGCGACGTGCACCAGGCCGCCTTCGCTCTGCCCGGCTGGCAGCGCGAGTGGTTGGAGATTTAGAATTCATCGTTAGTCATCGTTGCGACGAAAGTCGGAGTCCAAGGCCAAACGCAACTGGACCAAGGCTTGCGTCGCAGTGACGAGGCCGGCTACTAGAGCACGATCGGTTCAGATGGAATCTTCTGAAACGTGAATCGTCCTCTATCATATTGAAGTTGATCAGGTTTTTCTGGTTTTGATGTTTCCATCAAAACCAAACCTGATCTAGAGCGTTTCATGTCGATTTGGAATCAATTCTTCAACACGGCCGCTTTGGCGCCTGTTTGATGGGCGCGAAGGCACAGGTATTCTAGAGCGATGGCAGCGCCAGCGAGAGAGGTAATCTCTGCGTGATCAAATGGCGGCGAGACTTCAACAATATCCATGCCGGCAAATTCGATCTCCCTCAGATGACGCATGATCGACATGGCCTGGTGGGTGGAAAGGCCGCCGGGGACCGGCGTGCCCGTACCGGGAGCATAGGCCGGGTCGAGACAGTCAATATCGAACGTCAGGTAGGCCTTGCAGCTGCCGACTGCGCTCTTGATTTGTGCAGCGATATCGGCGGCACTAGAGTCATGCACCTCATCGGCATAAAGTATTTTCATTCCATGGGTCCGCTCACCCTCGTACGTTGTGCGGATACCCACCTGCACTGATCGCTCAGGGTCGATGACACCTTCCTGAATGGCGATGTTGAACATGGTACCGTGGTCGATGCGGCTGCCCTCGTCCGGCTCAACATCGCGATGGGCATCGAACTGGACAAGGGACAAGGGACCGTGTTCCTTTGCGTAGGCGCGCATGACCGGATAGGTAATGAAGTGGTCACCACCAATGACCAGCGATGAAGCACCACCGGCAATAATGCCGTTGATGTGGTCCTCGATCACCTGCGGAACATCTGCCTGGCGACCCCAGTCGAAGAAGCAGTCGCCATAGTCGACCACCGAGAGGGTGTCGAACGGATCGAACATCCATGGCCAATAGGGTCCCCAGGCGTACTGGGCGGAGGCCTTGCGTACGCCTTCCGGGCCAAATCGGGTGCCGGGCCGATTTGTCACCGACTGATCGAACGGAATGCCGGTAACGGCGATATCAACGCCGGTCAGATCGCGGGTATACTTGCGACGCATGAACGATCGCGCGCCAGCGTAGGTTGCCTCAACCGTACTGCCCTTCAACGCCGTGCGCCGGAAGGCGGCATCGCCAACCGGCAGTTCGGTATCATCTGTCATTTGGATCACTCCGTCAGTGGCAGGGTATCCTCAGCGCGCCAGGTGACCCAGACACTGTCACCGACATCGACACTGTCGACGGTATCGCGACTTTCATTCTGTATGGTGACGGATATCCGCAGCCCGTTTTTGGTTTCAACATACATGTGACTGGTGTCGCCATAATAGGCCCAGTCGGCAACTCGCCCGGAGGCCATCATGCCCTTGCCACTCGGCTTTTGTTTCGAGAGCCGGATTTTTTCAGGGCGAACCGCCAGGGAGATTTCATTTGGGACCGGACCGTCGAACGGCAGTGACAACTTGCCAAGGCCAGCGATGTCGACATTAATCGATTTGCCACGGTTGCCTGTGACTTTTCCGTCGAACAGGTTGACCTTGCCGATGAAGTCGGCAACGAAACGCGAACTTGGACTCTCATAGAGTCCATCGGGCGGTGCGATCTGCTGGACGGCGCCCTGATGCATAACGGCGATGCGGTCGGCCATTGACAGCGCTTCATCCTGGTCATGGGTCACAATTATAAAGGTGATTCCTACGCTCTGCTGGAGGTGGGCCAGTTCCAGTTGCATGGATTCGCGCAGCTTTGCATCAAGCGCGGAGAGCGGTTCGTCGAGTAGCAACACCTTCGGCCGCTTGACCAGAGCGCGAGCTAGCGCCACGCGTTGGCGCTGGCCACCGGACAGTTGATCGGGCTTGCGCCCGCCCAAATGCTCCAACTGCACCATTTCGAGCGCTTCGGAAACCCGTGTTTTGATCTCCGCCGACGGCGTGCCGGTCACCTTCAGCCCATAGGCAACGTTCTGCGAGACCGTCATATGAGGAAAGACCGCGTAGGACTGGAACACCATGTTGACGGGCCGCTCGTTGGGTGGCGTCATCGCCATGTCCTGGCCGTCGATGACGATTTCGCCTTCGGAGGGCGTCTCGAACCCGGCAATCATGCGCAGCAGGGTGGTCTTGCCACAACCGGATGGTCCGAGTAGGGCAAAGAACTCGTTCTCCATAATATCGAAATTGACATCATCAACCGCGATGACGCCAGGAAAGCGCTTGGTGATGTTGCGAATGGAGACGATCGGTTTGGACACGGAACGGTTATCCCTGCTTTTCCGGTGCCTGCAGCTTCATGGCGAAGATGGTGGCAACAACTGTGATCACGATCAGTGCGGTCGAAGCGGCATTGATGTCGGGCGAAACGCCGCGCCGCACCAGCGAATAGACTTTGACCGGGAAAGTAATGGTATCGGGACCAGAGGTGAAGAAAGTGATGACGAAATCATCGAGCGACAAAGTGAAAGCCAGCAGGGCGCCGGCGATAATACCCGGCTTCATATAAGGAAAAATCACGTTCCAGAAAGTCTGCCATTCACTGGCGCCGAGGTCCTTTGAGGCCTCCTCAAGCTCGCGGTTGAAACCGGCCATCCGCGACCTGACCACGACGGCGACAAATGGAAATGCGAATGCCACATGGGCAATGGTAATGGCCGACAGGTTAAGCGGCCAGGGCATCCCGACCGGCCAGCCGACGCGGGCAAAAAACGCCAGCATCGCCACGCCCATGCAGATCTCCGGGATAACGATGGGCAGGGTCATGAATCCTTCATAGGCCGATTTCCCGGGAAACTGAAAGCGCCAAAGCAAGAGCGCCACCATCGAACCGATGATGGTCGACAGGATCGTACACATGACGGCGATGGCCAAAGAGTTGTAAAAGGCTTCCACCAGGGACGCATTGTTCCAAGCGACGGCATAGTACTTGAGCGTAAAGCCTTTCCACACAATATTGCGCTTGGAATCATTGAAGCTGAAGGCGATCAGCGTGGCGATCGGCGCATAAAGCAGGACAAAGGTGACAGCGACCATGAGGCGCAGCCAGAATCGTCGACCGTAATCAAGCGGCGCCTGGCCAAATGAGGTCACGAACCGCAATATCGAGGACTTGGGGCGCAGGCTGGCGTCGGTCATCTCAGACCTCCATGCCTTTCTTCCTGCCGGATAACAGAGAGCGCAAGGCAAGCGCACCGAATGTGGCGTACATCAGCAGGAACGACAGGGCGGCACCGAATGGCCAATCGTTGGCGGCCTTGAATTGGCGCTCGATGACATTGCCGATCATGATGGCGTTCGCGCCACCGAGCAGGTCCGGGGTTAGGAACGAACCCAAGGTCGGGATGAACACCAAAATGATGCCGGAGATGATGCCGGGCATGGTCAATGGAATCGTCACACTCCAAAGCGTGCGTGCCTGACTGGCGCCAAGGTCAAGGCTGGCTTCCAGATAAGACCGGTCCAAACGCTCGATGGTGGCATAGAGCGGCAACACCATAAATGGCATGAAGACATAGACAAGTCCGACAATGACGGCGGCATTGTTGTAGAGC
>JAEKFU010000668.1 GCA_016522385.1 Pseudomonadota bacterium | reverse complement strand
AGGCCAAAGAGGGCAAAAAACAGCAGCGCCAGAAGGCTAGGCAGCAAGAGCGGCGGGAGGCCGAGGAGCGGCAACGACAGCAACGCCAGAAGGCCAAGCAGCAAGAACGGCGGGAGGCCGAGGAGCGAAAACGACAGCAACGCCAGAAGGCCGAAGATAGGCAACAGCGACAGGACGGCCGAGGGCAGACGGCACAAGATCTCAAACGGCTCAAGCGGCAAGAGCGTCGCATTCTGCGAGCCCATAAGGAGCGCCGCAGAACCCAACGTCGTTTGGCTGCCCGCGACAAACGCGAGCTTGAGCGTCTCAAAAAGCGCCGGCGGGCGCTTCGCCGCGAATTGAACCAGGATCAATCGCGTGCCGAACGCCGTGTCCGCCGGCAGCGCCGTCTTGACAGACAACGCGCCTGGGAAAGGCGACAGGCACACCGGGAAGAGCGCCGCTTGCGTCGTGATTTCAGTTTTAATCGAAGAGCAAGGGTTGTCAGGCGACGGAACGAGCGGATCATTTATGCCGGTCTGGCTGTCGCGGCAATCGGAGCGCTGACGGGTGGCTTGTTCGTCTATTATGACGACGATGTCAGGTTCGGTTGGCGGGCTAGGGATGTGTATGTTGAATCATTGCCGAACGGATGGACCCGGACCGTGGTGCTTCGACCGAATGGCGTGCGCATTATCACAATCCGTGACAGCGCCGGCTTTATCGTGCGTCGTTATCGCGTCTACCCTGATCGCCAGATCATGTTTTTTTACAATAACCAGCCTGGCTGGTGGCGTGACGACGACCTCTACATCGAGATCGAACCGGTTTCGGTCGGCATCCCTGAGGATCGTTACATCGTCGAGCCGTCCCATGCCCCGGTTGAGGCGATCTATGCAGCCGTAACGGCGGCACCGGTTGATGAACTCGACCGGACCTACACGCTCAATCAGATCCTGGTGAACGCCCGGCTGCGTGCTTACATGCCCCGAGTTGATTTGGACACGATCACATTCGCGTCCGGGTCTGCTGAGATACCGCTCGATCAGATTGCCAAACTCGAAGCGATCGGTGCTGCGATAGAGCAAGCAATCAAGGACAACGCTGACGAGGTATTTCTTCTTGAGGGCCATACCGATGCAACAGGTCCGGAAATCGCCAATCTCGTACTATCTGACCGCCGTGCCGCTGCGGTCAGCAATGTCCTAACAGAGTATTTTGAGATCCCTCCGGAAAATCTCGTTACGCAAGGCTATGGCGAGCAATTCCTGAAGATCAACACGACGGGACCGGAGCAGCGCAACCGGCGCGTTGCGATCCGCCGGATCACGCCGCTGCTGTCACGGGAAAGCGATCAGATTACCTTCGACAGCCAGGGCAATGAAGTTTTCGATGATGAGCTCGGGCAATAGCGCCCTGAAGATAGCAGCTGCGATGGCTTTGCCGACACTCTTGTCGACCCACAACTGATCGGCCCAGATCCTGTAAGATCGGGGCCGCCGATGTGGTCGGCGAGCCGCTCTAGGCTGATTCAGATCCCCAGCACGCGGTTTCGTTGGTTGGAAAAGGCGATCTCGGCGATCTTTTGCCAGCCGCCAATCTCCCTCAAAGCTGAGCGGAACTGGTCATCGATTTTCTTGGCCAACGGGCTGTGATTGCGGGTTTCTTCGTAGACCTCGGCGGCAGCTTCGCCAAAGCTGTCGTAGATCTCGTCGGAGAACTGTTTCAGCTCGACACCGTGCTCGTTGATCATCTTGTCAAGGAACTTGCCGTTATTGGCCTGGGCCTCTTCATACTGATTGGCATGCTCCTCGAGGCAGGCGGCGGTCAGGATTGCCTGTTCATATTTGCTGAGACCTTCCCACCAGCCCTTGTTCATACCGAAGGCGAGGCCGCCGCCCGGCTCATGGAAGCCCGGGTAGTAATAATACTTCGCGGCCTCATAGAACTTCATGAAATAGTCGTTATAGGGGCCGACCCATTCGGTTGCCTCGATGGCGCCGGACACCAGGTTTTCGTAAATCTGACCGCCCGGCAGCGAGACCGGCGAGACACCAAGCTTGGCCATGACATCGCCGCCAAGCCCCGGGATGCGCATCTTGAGGCCCTTGAGGTCTTCGACGGTGTCGATCTCCTTGTTGAACCAGCCGCCCATCTGTGTGCCGGTGGCGCCGCAGGGCAATGCTTTCAAGCCGAATTCGGCGCCAATTTCGTCCCACAGAGCCTGACCGCCGCCATATTTGATCCAAGCGGTCCATTCCAGCGTAGTCATGCCGAACGGCACGGAGGTGAAATAGGCCCAGGCCGGATGTTTGCCCTTCCAATAATAGTCGGCGGCGATATAGGCGTTGGCGTTGCCGGAGGCGACCTCGTCGAAGGAATCGAAGGCGCCGACACGTTCGCCGGCGGCAAAATATTCGGTCTTCATCTTGCCGTCCGAAAGGGTTGTGATGCGCTCGGCCAGACGCTGTGCGGAGATTCCAAGGCCTGGAAAGTCACGCGGCCATGTCGATACGATAGTGACGGTTCTTGTCCCCTGCGCGATGGCCGGTGTTGCCAATCCTGTTGCTCCGGCAGCGCCGGCTATGGACGTTTTTGTCAGAAATGAACGACGGTCCATGTGTACTCCTCCCGGTTGACGGTCCATATGGATATGAGTGCGTGTATCACTTGTCCTTCTTTGAACAGCTGGTCGCGTTTGATCTGTTATCGCAGGCGGTTAGGCAGGTGTGGCCCGGCTGATCGAATTTTCAACCTAAGCGAGCCCAGAATGCTTGGCAATACAGCGTTGTCGTCGCACAAAAAGCCCCACGACAAGGTTCAACTCAAACAAGGGCGCGCGTCGCATGTGTGAGGTTTGCTGTAATTTGCCGATCAGGTGTGTTGCGACCCTATATCGATATATCCGGATCTACGTTGGTGCACAGTTCCGTTTGCTGATGGTGGGGCAGATGTGTATATAGGTTGCAATGCGGTTTGTTGTGGTTATGCGATCGAGGCGATTTCTTTGATCGCCGTGTGCGTATTTAGGTAATTCGCAGGGCCTTTGGTGCAATTCTGGCGGGAGCAACACTTCGCGTGCAAGAATCCGATCATCGCAAAACGTTTCTGCTCTATCTCGTCAAGCCCTCGCATTATGATGATGACGGCTATGTTATTCAGTGGCTGCGTTCGGAAATTCCGTCCAACACTTTGGCAGCGCTTCATGGCATCGCGCAGGATTGCAACGAGCGCCGGGCGTTGGGTGACGATATCGACATCGAAATCGTGCCGGTTGACGAAACCAACACGCGGATCAGGCCGCGCAAGATAGCCAAGCAGATCAAGGCGAGCAGCGGCGGTGGCCTGGTGGCGTTGGTCGGCGTGCAGTCAAACCAGTATCCGCGGGCCATCGATATTGCCCGGCCGTTGCGCGAGCTGAACGTTCCAGTATGCATTGGCGGCTTTCATGCAAGTGGCAGCCTTGCGATGCTGCCCGGCGTGCCACCGGAGGTGCAGCAGGCCTGGGATATGGGGATCTCGATCTTCGCCGGAGAAGCCGAAGGCCGGCTTGAATTGGTCCTGCAGGATTGTGTCAACGGTGAGTTGAAGCCGCTGTACAACTACCTGCTCGATCTGCCCGGGCTCGAGGGCGTGCCGAAGCCAATCCTGCCGAAGGAAAAAATCAACCGAAATATGAACGCCCGCACCAGTTTTGACAGCGGCCGTGGTTGTCCTTTCCAGTGCAGTTTCTGCACCATCATCAATGTTCAGGGGCGCAAGTCACGCTATCGCACAGCCGACGATGTTGAAGAGATCATCCGTCGCAATGCGGCGCAAGGTGTGACAAGTTACTTCATCACGGATGACAATTTCGCCCGTAACAGAAACTGGGAGATGATTTTTGACCGGCTGATTGACCTGCGCGAGAACCATGGCATCAAATTGAAGCTGATCATCCAGGTGGACACATTGTGCCATCTGATCAAGGGGTTTGTTGAAAAGGCCGGCCGAGCCGGCGTCAAGCGCGTGTTCATCGGGCTGGAGAACATCAATCCGGACAACTTGCAGGCCAGCAAGAAAAAGCAGAACCGCATCACCGAGTACCGCAAGATGCTACTTGACTGGAAGTCGATCGGCGCGATCACCTATTGCGGCTATATTCTTGGATTCCCCAATGACACGACGGAACGCATCCTGCGCGATATCGAGATCATCAAGCGTGAATTGCCAATCGATCTCCTGGAATTCTTCAAACTGACTCCGCTGCCGGGCTCGGAAGACCACAAGGTGCTTGCGGCCAAGGGCGCCTGGATGGAGCCGGATCTCAACAAGTATGACCTGGAACATGTCTGTGCCAAACACGAGACAATGAGTGACCAGGAGTACCGCGACATCTATCGCAAGGCTTGGGACGCCTACTATACGCCGGAACATGTCATGACGCTGATGCGGCGGGCGGTGGCCAGTGGCACCAAGCCGCGCACAGTCATGCGTATGGCATTGTGGTTCTACGGCTGCCACAAGTTCGAAGGCGTGCATCCGCTGCAGGGCGGATATTTCCGCCGCAAATACCGCCGTGACCGCAGGCATGGCCTGCCGATCGAGAACCCGCTGGTGTTCTATGCGAAATTGGTGGCCGGAATTGCCGTCAAATACGCTGGATTTGCTGCTTTGGCGAGCCGCTATTACCAATTGTACTGGCGGCTTAAGCGAGACCCTGAAAGGTTCAATTATACAGACACTGCTCTGTCGTTGCCGGAGGCCGACGAGTTCGACGATTTGGAGATCTATCGCGCAACGGAATCTGCCGCGATGGCAGTGCAAAAGGCCCGGGAGATGGATGCGCGCAGGGCCAGTCGGGTGGCTGCGGAATAGAGGATTTCTCATCAGCTCGGCGCGAGCCCGCTCCCGAATTCCTTCAACGACGGCCGGATCAGGTCTCGTTTAAGATGACTGCAACTGAAACGATCGTGCTCTAGACGTATCCAAGCGGCAACTCTGTCGTCCTCTTGATTTCCTCCATGACGAAACTAGCCGAAACGTCGAATAGCTCAATCTGGGCTATCATCCTCTTGTACAGCTCGTCATAGGCTTTGATGTTCGGGACCGTGGCGTGCAACAGGTAGTCGGTGTCACCGGTGGTGCGGTAGATGCCGACGATTTCAGGCGTAGAGCGGGCGATGCGCGAGAACTTCTCCAGCCAGCCGACATCGTGCCGGTTTGTGCGC
>JAEKFU010000639.1 GCA_016522385.1 Pseudomonadota bacterium | reverse complement strand
GCATAGATGAGTTCTGGTTGGAGATCGGATTTGGCAGTGGAGAACACCTGGCTCGCCAAGCCTGCACCCATCCCGAGATCGGCATGATTGGCTGCGAGCCCTTTGTCAACGGCGTTGCTAAGCTGCTCAGTGCTGTCAACTCCAATCAATTGAATAACGTGCGGATCCACGATGGGGATGCCCGCGATTTGCTTCCCAGAATTGCTAATGGCTCGATTGCCCGCGTATTCGTGCTCTTTCCGGATCCGTGGCCGAAGCGCCGACACAGCAAGCGGCGTTTCATCAATCAAAGTAGTCTCACAGAGATATGGCGCATCCTGAAGCCTGGGGGCGAATTCCGTATCGCTAGTGACATAGCCAACTATATAAGCTGGACATTGTTTGAGATGCATCGGCATGGCGGTTTTGATTGGCTGGCCGAGACGCCCGCTGATTGGCGCGAAAGGCCGGCAGATTGGCCGGCAACCCGATATGAGGCCAAGGCCATTTGCCAGAAACGCACGCCTTGCTATCTGAAATTCCGCCGCTTGCCCTTGCGTTCTAACTGACTCTACATATATAACCTGTTCTACGTATTCATTCTCATATCAACTTCATGATGCGTATTCATGAAGACGACTTGATGAGAGTGGGTCCCTGCGGGGCCCGCTTTTTTTTGTGATCTAATAGTGCCATGGCAAATAGTTTGAAAGATCAGCGCATACGCCGTGAATCTGGAATCGCGCTGCGCGTTTGTGACATCATAGAGCCGATTGTTGAGAGCCTAGGATTTCGCCTCGTGCGCATACGCATGATGTCTGGCAATATATTGCAGGTCATGGTCGAGCGTCTCGATGGCACGTTGACAATTGAAGATTGTGAAACCGTTAGCCGTACGATTTCGCCGGTTCTCGATGTGGAAGATCCTGTCGCCGGTGCCTATTCGCTTGAAGTATCTTCGCCCGGCATAGACCGACCATTGGTTCGTCCGGCCGACTTTGAAGATTGGTCCGGGCACGAAGTAAAAATCGAACTGGCCCGGCCATTAGCCGGCCGTAAGAGGTATCGGGGCCGGCTGGAAGGTTATGTGGATGACGAAGTTCGGTTGTTCTTACCGCCGGCCGAATCTCCCGGCGAGGAACTTCTCATCGGACTGCCGTTTAGTGAGATTGCATCTGCCAAACTCATCATGACTGATGCTTTGCTTGCACTTGCGCAAGACAGAAGCAAAAACAGTCGACTGGCAAAGAATGGCGAAGATCATCACAAAGGAACATGACCGCGGCGCGCGGTGTGAATTGGGAGCAGGAGTGAAGACATGTCTGAACCAGCAATAAGTGCCAACCGGTTGGAGTTACTGCAAATCGCCGACGCGGTCGCACGCGAAAAGTCCATTGAAAAGGAGCTTGTCCTCAGTGCGATGGAAGACGCCATTCAGCGTGCTGCACGCTCACGTTATGGGGCGGAAAATGACATTCGGGCCGAGATTGATGCCAAGACTGGTGAAATTCGCCTGCAGCGCCTGCTCGAAGTGGTCGAAACGGTTGAAAACGACGCAACTCACATCTCCCTGGACGATGCGAAACACCGCAATCCGGCCGCACGTATCGGCGATTTCATGTCTGAACCGCTGCCTCCAGTCGACTTCGGTCGAATTGCCGCCCAAAACGCTAAACAGGTCATCGTCCAAAAGGTTCGCGATGCCGAGCGCGAGCGGCAGTTTGAAGAGTACAAGGACCGCGTCGGCGAGGTCGTCAATGGCCAGGTCAAGCGTGTCGAATATGGCAATGTGATTGTGGATCTTGGCCGCGGCGAGGCCATCGTGCGCCGCGATGAAGGCCTGCCGAGGGAGATGTTCCGCCCCGGCGATCGGATCCGTGCCTTCATCTATGATGTGCGAAGAGAGCAGCGCGGCCCGCAAATCTTTCTGTCACGCACGCGTCCGGAATTCATGTCCAAGCTGTTCGGTCAGGAAGTGCCGGAAATTTACGACGGCATCGTTGATATTGTCGCCGTCGCCCGCGATCCGGGCAGCCGAGCAAAGATTTCCGTTCGCTCCAAGGACTCTTCTATTGATCCGGTCGGCGCCTGTGTTGGTATGCGCGGTAGCCGCGTTCAGGCGGTCGTCAATGAGCTTCAAGGTGAGAAGATCGACATTATCCCCTGGACCCCGGATGCCGCCAGTTTCATCGTCAACGCGCTTGCGCCGGCTGAGGTCGCCAAAGTGGTGCTTGATGAAGAAGCCGAGCGCATCGAGGTCGTCGTGCCTGATGAGCAGCTCTCGTTGGCCATTGGACGCCGCGGCCAGAATGTTCGGCTGGCTTCCCAACTGACCGGCTGGGACATCGACATCATGACGGAAGCCGAAGAGTCTGAACGACGCCAGAAAGAGTTTGCCGAGCGGACAACCCGCTTCATGGAAGCCCTCGACATGGACGAGATGTTGGCTCAACTGCTGGCATCAGAAGGATTCGATTCGGTCGAGGAAGTCGCCTATGTCGATGCCAGCGAAATTGCCGGTATCGAAGGTCTCGATGATGAAACAGCCGCAGAAATCCAAATTCGCGCCAATGAGTATCTGGAGCGCCGTGCCGCCGAACTGGACGAAAAGCGCAAATCGCTGGGTGTCGAAGATGCGCTCCTGGGGATCGATGGCATGACGCCAATGATCCTGGTGGCGCTGGGCGAGGACGGAATCAAATCGCTGGAAGACCTAGCCGGTTGTGCCACCGACGACCTAATCGGCTGGACCGAGCGCCAAGACGAAGAAGTCGTCCGCCATGCCGGTGCGTTGAGCGAGCTGCAGGTCTCTGCTGCCGACGCGGAAGCCATGATCATGACTGCGCGGCTGAAGGCCGGTTGGATCGAACCCGAGCCGGAAGTCACCGAAGACGGACAAGCCGCTAGCGGAGAAATAGCGCCTGAAGAGGTTGTTGCGGAACCGCAGCAGTCTTGACCGGTAATGTGGAACGTTGTGTTCGATCAGCAAAAAGGAGACAGACGCCGCATTGAGTGAGCGAAAATGTATCGTCACCGGACAGGTGTGCAGCCCCGAGGCCCTCCTGCGGTTTGCCCGCGTACCGCATAGCGGCGAAGTCGTTCCCGATCTTCGCAATGAATTGCCTGGCCGGGGCGTGTGGGTCTTTGCCAGGCGGGACCTGGTTGCAAGTGCGGTAAAGCGCAAATTGTTCACAAGGGGTTTTCGCGAGCCCTGTGTTGTGCAGGACGATTTGGATGAACGTGTGGCAGAACGCCTGGATGAACTGGCTTTGAACTATCTGTCACTGGCCAGGAAGGCCGGTCAGGCGGTACAAGGCTTTGAGAAAGTCGCTGCACTGATCACCAATGGCAGTGTCCAGGTGCTGATCGGTGCAACTGATGGCTCGCAGGACGGCCGGGACAAGCTGAAGCAGCGTTTTCGAGCTTGTGGTCGTGAAGCGGTGATCGTCGAATTTTTCTCGTCTGGTCAATTGGGTTTGGCATTAGGGCGCACAAATGTGATACATGCAGCCATAGCAATTGGCGGACTCGCCGAAAAATTCGTGGCAGCGGCTAATCGGGCAGAAAAGTATCGCGAAACCGCGGATAAGAGTGCGTTGGAGTTTAAAGAATAGGCATGAGTGAAACAAACGATACGAGCGACAGCAAAGCAGAGTCTGGTGGCCGAACGCTGAGCTTGCGCCGCACAACAACGGAAACCGGTCGGGTTCGGCAGAATTTCTCGCACGGCCGCTCGAAAACCGTTGTTGTGGAGACCAAGCGCAAGCGGATTATTGGCGCCCCCGGCAAGCCGACCGAGGCAACGCCTACGGGAGAGGCAAAACCGACCGTACCGCAAAAGCCGGCCGATACTTCACCTCCTTCCGATGACGAGGACAGGACGGCAGCGTCCGGGATGGTTTTGCGCACGCTGACCGAGGATGAAAAGGAAGCTCGCGGGCGTGCCCTTGTTCTGGCGCGGGAACGTGAGATCGAGGAACGTCAGCGAGCCGAAGAAGAAGCAAAACTACGCGTTGAGCGCGAGGCGCTGGAAAAAGCCGAAGCCGAAGCCGAAGCAGCGCGCCTCGCCGAGCAGGAGTCCAAGCGTCTTGCCGCCGAAGAAAAGCGCCAGAAGTCCGAAGAGCAGGCCAGAAGGACAGGCGCCCGCGATGCGGACGCCGGCGAACGCACCGACACCGAACGCACCCGCAAGGCCAAACGCGAAGACAAACCGGCCCCATCGCGTACCAGAGCAGATGGTGATCGGCGTCGCGGCAAGCTGACGATTTCCAATGCGTTGAGTGGTGATGAAGAACGTGGCCGCTCGTTGGCGGCCTACCGCCGGCGCATGGAACGCCAGCGCAAGCAGGCATCCGGTTTTCAGCCGACGACGGAAAAAATTTCCCGCGAAGTTACCGTTCCCGAAGCGATTACTATTCAGGAGCTTGCCAATCGCATGGCCGAGCGTGCCGTTGACGTCATCAAGCTGCTGATGAAGCAGGGCGAGATGCACAAGATCAACGATCTGATCGACGCTGATACGGCACAACTGATCGCCGAAGAAATGGGCCATGTCGTCAAGCGCGTGTCGGAAGCCGATGTCGAAGAGGGTCTTCTCGGCGATGACGATGCCGATGCGGATATGGAATCGCGCGCGCCCGTCGTCACCGTCATGGGCCACGTTGATCACGGCAAGACATCACTGCTCGATGCCCTGCGCCAGGCCAATGTGGTGGCCGGTGAAGCTGGTGGTATCACACAGCACATCGGTGCCTATCAGGTTCGCACAGACAGTGGTTTGATCACATTTATCGACACACCTGGCCATGCGGCCTTTACATCAATGCGCGCGCGCGGTGCCAAGGTCACCGATATCGTCGTACTGGTGGTGGCCGCAGATGACGGCATCATGCCGCAAACCATTGAGGCCATTAATCACGCCCGCGCCGCAGAGGTGCCGATCATTGTTGCCATCAACAAGATGGACAAGCCGGAAGCCGACGCAAATCGTGTGCGTACCGAACTTCTCAATCACGAGATCGTCGTTGAGGAGATGGGCGGTGATACCTTGAACGTCGAAGTGTCGGCCCTCAAGGGTACCAATCTCGACAAACTTTTGGAGGCCATATTACTGCAGTGCGAGTTGCTTGAGCTCAACGCCAATCCGCAGCGGCCCGGTGACGGCATCGTCATCGAGGCCCAGCTCGACAAGGGCCGTGGACCTGTTGCCACCGTATTGGTTCAGCGCGGCACATTGACACAGGGCGATATCGTCGTTGCCGGTACCGCTTGGGGCAAGGTGCGCGCGCTTATCAACGACCACGGTGAACAGGTTGAAACGGCCGGCCCTTCCGTACCCGTGGAAGTTCTCGGCATGGGCAGTGTACCGGAAGCTGGCGACCATATTGTCGTTGTCGTGTCAGAAGCCCGTGCCCGGGAGATCAGCGAGTATCGCGAACGCAAACTGCGCGAAACGCGCGGTGCGACCGCGGCGCGGTCCTCGCTGGAGCAGATGATGAACCAGCTGAAGGATGCCGGCAGCAGGGAATTCCCGATCCTGGTAAAGGCCGACGTTCAGGGCTCGGCTGAAGCAATTGTTCAGGCGCTCGATAAATTGGGAACCGACGAAGTTGCAGCCCGGGCGGTTCATTATGCCGTTGGCGGTATATCAGAATCCGATGTGCAGCTGGCAGCTGCCTCCAATGCCGTTATTCTCGGCTTCAATGTTCGCGCCAATCAACAGGCGCGTGACGCTGCGGAAAAGGCCGGCATTGAAATCCGCTACTACAACATCATTTATGACCTGGTTGATGATGTGAAAGCCGCAATGTCGGGCATGCTAGCACCGGAGTTGCGCGAAACTTTCCTCGGCAATGCTGAAATCCTTGAAATCTTCAGCGTGTCAAAAGTCGGTAAGGTCGCTGGTTGCCGGGTCACCGAGGGAACTGTTCAGCGAGGCGCCAAGGTGCGGCTCATTCGCGACAGTGTCGTTGTGCACGAAGGCACGTTATCCACATTGAAGCGCTTCAAGGACGAAGTAAAGGAAGTACTGGCCGGCCAGGAATGTGGCATGGCGTTTGAAAACTACCAGGACATGCGCCAAGGCGATGTCATCGAGTGCTATACGGTCGAAGAGATTGAGCGAAAGCTCGATTGACCGGCTCGCCGGCCCAAAGAAAGAAGTTATCTGGAGATGGGACAGTCTAACGGCCCAAGCCAGCGCCAATTGCGCGTCGGAGAGTTGATTCGGCATGAGCTTGCCGGTCTTTTCGCCCGTGGCGACATTCATGACCCGGTCGTTGAACGTGCCAATGTTACCGTTCTTGAAGTACGGTCCTCGCCCGATCTCAAGATTGCGACGGCCTATGTCCGCCCATTCCTCGGCGGAGATAAGGATGAACTCCTCAAGGCGCTCAACCGCCATCGTCGCCACATCCGTGGCCAACTGGCGACCAAGTTGAACCTGAAGTTTTCGCCCGAAATCCGCTTTGCCATCGACACGGTCATGGATGATGCCAGCCGCATTGACGAGATATTGCGCGATCCCCTAGTCGCCCGAGACCTTGTGGACACCGGTGACAGCACAGACGCCGGCGGCGCATAGCGGCAAGAAAGACGCACAAAGTGGCACGCAGGAAACGTGGCAACCCGGTGCACGGCTGGGTCATACTCGATAAGCCCGAAAGCCTTGGCTCAACCAGGGCCGTCGGAATGGTGCGTCATGCGTTCAATGCACAAAAAGCTGGTCATGCCGGAACACTCGACCCGCTGGCAACCGGACTGTTGCCGGTCGCCCTCGGTGAGGCGACCAAGACGGTGCCGTTTGTCATAAATGGTTCCAAGACATATGTGTTCACTGTCAGATGGGGCGAGGAGCGCGATACTGATGATGCCGCAGGGTCGATCACTGCATCATCTGACGTACGACCTTCGCCGGGTGATATCGCCTCCATACTCGGTACGTTTGTTGGTGTTATCGAGCAGGTGCCGCCGCAGTTTTCCGCGCTCAAGGTCGACGGCGAGCGTGCCTATGATCTCGCCCGCGGAGGCGACAAGCTGATTCTCGCGCCAAGGCACGTAGCGATCGATGATCTTCGCCTGACCGACTGCCCGGATGAACATCACGCCGTCTTCGCTTTGGACTGCGGAAAGGGTACCTACGTACGTGCGCTGGCTCGGGATTTGGGCCGCCAGCTGGGTTGCTATGGCCATGTCGTTCGGTTGCGCCGCACCCGAGTGGGTCCATTTGATGAGGGCGATATGATTTCGCTGGATAAATTGAACGAGTTGCGCCATAAAGGCGCCGGCCCGGAGGGGCTGGAAGGAATCTTGTATCCTGTCGAGACCGCGCTGGACGACATCCCGGCGATGGCCATAGACAGCACACAGGCGGCACGATTGAAACAAGGCCAATCCGTTATCATCCGCGGGCGCGATGCGCCGATCGCAGAGGATCCGGTTCTGGTGATGTGGCAGGGCAAACCTGTCGCGATCGCTGCAATCGAGGGCGGAGTGCTGAAGTCAAAGCGTGTCTTCAATTTGAACTGATGCCCGATGGGCGAATTTTGAAGGAGTATAGCGGATGTCGATTACGCCGGAGCGCAAGGGTGCGCTCATAAAGGAATATGCAACATCGAAGGATGATACGGGCTCACCGGAAGTTCAGGTGGCCATTTTGACCGAACGGATCAAGAATCTCACAGAGCATTTCCAGACACACAAGAAAGACAATCATTCGCGCCGCGGCCTTCTTAAGATGGTGTCACAGCGGCGCAAGCTGCTTGACTACGTCAAGGCCGGTGATGATGCACGCTATCGTGACTTGATCAAGCGTCTCGGTATACGCCGTTAAGCAAAGCAACGCGACGGGCAGCGTGACTGAAAACTGCCCGCGTCCCCTCCGTGGCGATCCGGCAATGGGGTCGGAGCCAATCTCAGCCCAAATGGGGACGCTGCCGAAGTAGATATCAGATTTTGAGGGCAGCGAAGGGCATACAAGGAAAGTATCATGTTTGACATTCATGTCGAAGAACTGGAATGGGCCGGTCGACCCCTACGGCTCGAAACCGGCCGCATTGCCCGTCAGGCCGACGGTGCAGTGATCGCCACCTTTGGCGAGACCACAGTGATTGCGACGGTCGTTGCCGAGCGCGCCCCGAAACCGGGACTCGATTTCTTCCCATTGACCGTGAACTATCAGGAAAAGACCTATGCCGCCGGTAAGATCCCAGGCGGCTTTTTTAAACGTGAAGGCCGCCCCAGCGAAAAGGAAACGCTAGTCTCTCGTCTTATTGATCGGCCGATTCGGCCTTTGTTCGCCAAGGGGTTCAAGTGTGAGACACAGGTGATCGTATCGGTACTGTCACATGATCTGGAAAATGATTCCGATATTCTGGCGATGGTGGCCACTTCGGCGGCCTTGACGCTTTCAGGAGTTCCTTTCATGGGCCCGATTGGTGGCGCACGTGTGGGCATGATCGATGGAGCATTCGTCATAAACCCGACACTTGAGCAAATCAAGGAAAGCGACCTCGATCTGGTCGTTGCCGGCACGGCCGATGCCGTTCTGATGGTCGAATCAGAAGCCAAGGAACTTAGCGAAGACACCATGCTGGGCGCGGTCATGCAGGGCCATGCCAGCTTTCAACCAGTGATTGAGGCGATTATCCGTCTGGCTGAAAGAGCTGCCCGCGAGCCGCGAGAACTTGTCCCCGATGACAATTCGGAGGTTGTTGCCAAGGTCGGCGATATGGCCTCGTCGGAACTTACCGCAGCCTATGGCATCGCCACTAAGGAAGAGCGTTATGAGGCGATTGCCAAGGTCAAGGACAAGGTTGTCGAGGCCCTTTGCGCTGAAGACGATGAGGACGCGGCTGAAACGCAGGCGGTCGCTGGCGCGTTTAAATCGATTGAAAAAGACATCGTGCGTGGCAGCATTCTCGATACCGGCTCGCGTATTGACGGCCGTGGACTTGCCGATGTGCGTCAGATCAAGTGCGAGGTTGGTGTGCTGCCCCGCACGCACGGCTCGGCCCTATTCACCCGCGGTGAGACACAGGCTCTGGTCGTGACCACATTGGGTACCGGCGATGATGAGCAGTTCATCGATGCGCTGGAAGGGACTTACAAGGAAAACTTCCTGCTGCACTACAACTTCCCGCCGTTTTCGGTCGGTGAAACCGGTCGGGTCGGCTTTACCGGCCGGCGCGAGGTTGGCCATGGCAAGCTCGCCTGGCGGGCCATGCATCCGATGATGCCCGCTAGCGATCAGTTCCCCTACACCATTCGTGTCGTTTCGGAAATTACTGAGTCCAACGGTTCTTCGTCGATGGCCACGGTTTGCGGATCTTCCCTTTCCTTGATGGACGCTGGAGTACCCTTGCGGCGACCGGTCGCTGGTATTGCCATGGGGCTTATTCTGGAGGGCGACAAGTTTGCTGTTCTCTCAGACATTCTCGGCGATGAGGATCACCTAGGCGATATGGACTTCAAGGTGGCCGGTACAGAAGAGGGCATCACCTCTCTGCAGATGGATATCAAGATCACCGGAATCACCGAAGAAATCATGCGCACCGCACTGTTCCAGGCAAAGGACGGTCGCATGCACATTCTGGATTGCATGGCTGAAGCGTTGACCGAGTCGCGTCCAGGTCTTGGCGAATATGCACCGCGAATCGAGACCATTTCGATTCCAGTCGACAAGATCCGTGACGTGATCGGTTCCGGCGGCAAAGTCATCCGCGAGATCGTCGAAAAGACCGGTGCCAAGATCGATATTTCCGATGATGGTACCATCAAGGTGGCCTCTTCGTCGGGTGAATCCATCGATGCCGCGCTCAAGTGGATCAACTCGATCGTCGCCGAGCCCGAAGTTGGAGAGATCTATGAGGGCAAGGTCGTCAAGGTTGTCGAC
>JAEKFU010000579.1 GCA_016522385.1 Pseudomonadota bacterium | reverse complement strand
CATCAAGGCGACTGAGTCTGATCCTCCTGAAACCGCCAATGCCAAATGCGCATAACACTTCAGCCCGGCAAACAGCGAGTCCACCTCGCCCGCGCCGATCGGCGCACCAGCCTGGTCAGCAGCCGGCACGTTTGCTTTCCCTGGCCGCCTGCTTGCGCACAGCATTGGCGCTGGGATAGGCCCTGCCGACTTCCAGATAAGCGCCGCAGGCCTGCTTCTTCTGGCCCAGCTTGTTCAGCGACATGCCAAGCTTCAAAAGCGACTCAGCCGCCCTTCCACCCTTTGGGTAGGTCCGGTAGCCGGTTAGAAAACTTTGCGCAGCCTGCTTGTAGCGCCCTTGAACATAATAGGTTTCGCCCAGCCAGTACTGCGCTTTTGATGCCAGCGGATGCTTGGCATTTTGGTTCAGGAACGTCTTGAACCCGGCTTCTGCCAATCCAAAGCGCCGGCCCAACAGGTTTTTGTAGGCCCGCTCATAAAGATCATCAGGTGTTGCACGACTCGACGCTGTGGGACTATCAAGTGCTGCCGACTCGACCTGTCCGGGCAGCAATGACGATTCTTCCAACTCACTGCCTGGCAGACCACCATCATTGTTCCGGATGATTAGTTGACCCAAAACCTGAGGCGGCAGTGCCGGTTCGAATTGCGACTGCAATTTGGTTCCGTCGACTACACCGTCCGGGATTGGCTCGCTGGTTTCCGGCAGGACCGTTAGGTCGAGATCACCTGACTGGGTTGTCAATTCATTTTCGAGCAATGGTTCCTGCACAGGATCCGGTCGAACCTGCGACAGTTGCTGGGTAGCCGCCTGGCTAGAACGACCCTCTTCGAGCCGTTTAATGCGGGCTTGCAAATCGCGCATTTGGCCGCGCGCAGCATTGACACTGCCGATGAGCTGCCGTAGCTGTTCCTCAACGGTCGACAGCCGGTATGCTACATCTCCTTGAAGCGCTCCTGTACCACCTGAACCGCGCAAAGACCGCACTTCATGCTCTAGTCGGATAATGCGGTCATAGAGCGCATTCCAATTGTTGCTCTGTGCATGTGCCGTTTGCAGCAGCGATGCCGCTGTTGTGGCGGCAACGATGCCTGCGGCTGCCAGCATGCTGATTGATTTGGTCATTTGTTCGGGCCTCTCAGCCGATTTCATTAACGGCGTCCAGCGCAAACCGCGCCGGGCTCCCGACTTCGCGTTGTGCTGCTAATTTATATGCACTCGCAAGCGATCACAATGTGTGCCATCAACTGCCGCACGATCTGGGTCAAAATGAGACTGCGTGCGATTAGCCTGACGCTGCGCCGCCGGTAACTAGAGTTACCGAACGCCGGTTCTGCGACCAGCACGATTCGGCATCGCACAAAGCAACCGGGCGTTCCTTGCCGTAGGCAATAGTTGAAATCCTGCCCGGCTGAATGCCTTGTGCAATCAAGAATTCCCGCGTCGCCGCCGAGCGTCTGGCTGAAAGCGCAATGTTGTACTCGCGAGTGCCGCGTTCATCGGCATGCCCTTCAACCTGCACGGTCACTTGCGGGTACTGCTTCAGCCAGGCGGCCTGACGCCGCAAGGTGTCCTGCGCTTCGGGGGTCAGCGTCGATTGATCGACCAGGAACAGCACGCGATCACCGACATTGACGATGAAATCGCGCTCCGAACCTGGCGCAGCGGATTGCTCGGCCGACGTTGAAAGTTCAGGCTTGTTCGACTTTGAACAGCCGGCAACGAATACAACGCCGATGCAGATTGCAGCGATCTTTAGAATTGCGATAAGACGCAACATGTAATTCGACTCCTATAGTTGCCGCGACGGTTTGATCCCCAAATCACTGTCCATCGCCTGTGGTCGCGGTCCCCCTCAATGTCTCATGTGCAGCTTGGTTCGCACCCGCAACCTGGCGCCAACCGAATATCCCCTTCAGGTCACTTGAGCAAGGGCGACCACGCCGGGTCTGATGCGAATCCTGGCGTAACTACCCTGCGCTCGTTGTAACCTGTCAAATCCACCGAATAAAGCTGCGGTCCACCACTTGTACCCGGACTTTCGCGGAAAAACATAATCACTCGGCCATTTGGTGCCCATGTCGGGCCTTCATTGTGGAAACCTTCAGTTAATATTCTCTCACCAGACCCGTCCGGCCGCATCACGCCGATCGAAAACCGGCCACTGCTAAGCTTGGTAAAAGCGATATAATCGCCACGCGGCGACCAGACCGGAGTCGAATAACGCCCCTGACCGAAGCTGATACGTTGCTGGTTGGAGCCGTCGGCGCCCATCACATATATTTGCTGCGTGCCGTCCCGGTCGGATTCAAACACGATCTGACGCCCATCAGGTGAATAGGACGGTGCCGTGTCGATCGCCGGCGTGTTGGTCAACTGCCGTGTCGAACGTGAACGCAAATCGAGGGTATGGATGTCCGAATTGCCACCTTTCTGCAGGCTCATGATGACCTGCTGACCATCCGGTGAAAACCGTGGCGAGAAGGTCATATTGGGAAAAACACCGACAATCTCGCGCAGTCCGGTCTCGATATTGTACAGATACACTCGTGGCTTACCGTCCGCGA
This sequence comes from Pseudomonadota bacterium, assembly GCA_016522385.1. Taxonomy (GTDB): domain Bacteria; phylum Pseudomonadota; class Alphaproteobacteria; order Rhizobiales; family Aestuariivirgaceae; genus JABDJG01. The sequence continues at coordinate 1,092 of JAEKFU010000579.1, read as the reverse complement.
AGGACATATAGGTAATCTCCTGCGATGTCGGCGAAAATCGCGGCGTCAACACCAGATTGGTGCCTTCTGTGAGGCGGCGGACGTTAAAGCCATCCTGATCCATGATAGCCAGTCGCTTGGTCCGCTGGTCCTTGGGGCCTTCTTCTTCGATGAACACGACGCGAGTATCAAAATAGCCATCCTCGCCGGTTACCGCCTTGTATATTGCATCAGAGACCAGATGGCCGATACGACGCCAATTCTTCGGGCGGGTGACAAACTGCAGCCCAAGGATCTGCTGTTCTGCAAAAATGTCCCACAGACGGAACTCGGCCCGCAACCGGCCATCAGCCTGCAGCACAGCACGTCCGGTTACCAGCGCCTGGGCCTTGATCGCGCGCCAGTCACCAAACCTGGGTAGTTGGCCGAAATCGGTGACCTCCTCGATGTAGGCGGCCTGCGGTATCGGCCGGAACAGGCCGGATCGTTCCAAATTGGATCCGATCACCCCAGTCACGTTAACGCCGAACTCCTGTTCGTCCGGTGATTCGCCCAAAAAATCAGGCAACGCGATCGGCAATGGGTCAACCCGGCCTTTGGTGACATCCAGCTCCAACACCGCAGAAGCGGTTGAAACCATCAGCAATGACCACACGATCGTCGTCAGCAGCACAGACGCGATGGAGAACGCGCCACGAATCATCGTTTGGCTCCCCTCAGAATCGATTTACGTATGCAGGCCCTAAGACGTCTTAACTGCAAGGTCTAGCCTCTAATTGATTGCTAGCATCAAGCTTGGATCAAAATTGATACGAATGATTTTCCAGGATTCGTACTTTTCAGGTGGCAATTTGTCATACGGCTGGCAACCAATGATTGCCGCAATAGCGCTGCGGGCGGCCGCATCGAAAACCGGATGATTGGACCGATTGACCACCTGCGGTTGGCCTGTGACATTGCCGAGCTGATCCATCTGTATTTGCACCTTGACCACCAAATTCTCCGCATCTCGTGCGCCGGCCGGTATATTCCAGCAACGGCCGATCCGCTGGCGCAGCCAGTCTAGCTCATTGGCCGAAATCCGATCATCGCTCCCGATCAACGTGGTAATGT